>JBJKQF010000199.1:0-3587 GCA_046705545.1 Terriglobia bacterium | reverse complement strand
CCAGTGCGGATCGTCTTGGAACATCTTGGTTCCTCCGTACACCGGCCGGCGGCCATTCGAATCCCGAAGGAAAATCCGCGACAATCGCCGGGAGATTTCCGCCGCGACTTCCCAGAGAGTCAGCATCCGGCCCGATCCCGTGGGGCATTCCACCTTCAGCTGGTCGCCGAAATAGTAATGGTATTTCTGCAGCGATTCAATCAGAAGAAAATTGACCGGAAACCATACCGGGCCCCGCCAGTTCGAGTTGCCGCCAAATAGCCCTGTGGTGGACTCCGCGGGCTCGTAGTCCACGGAATGGGTTTCTCCGTCGAGAAGAAGCGCGTAGGGATGCTGCTGGTGGTACCGGGAGAGCGCACGGATGCCGAACGGCGAGAAAAACTCATTTTCATCCAGCATATACTTGAGCACGCGAAGGAGCCGCTGGCGGGTCGGGATGGAGAGCAGCGTGCGTACACCCTGCGGGCAAGTTTGGCTGGTGTCCATCAGGCTGCGCGTGTTCCGGTTGTTTTCCAGGAACCATTGCATCCGGCTTTTGAAGCCGGGGAATTTTTCCAGCGTCTGGGGTTCCAGGGTTTCCACAGCGAACAGCGGGATCAAGCCTACCATCGACCGCACTTTCATAAAGAGGTGGTTGCCGCCTTGAAGGTGGAGAACGTCGTAATAGAAGCCGTCCTCTTCATCCCAGAGCCTGATCCCTTTGCCGCCCCGGTTGTTCATGGCGCCCGCAATATATACGAAGTGTTCGAAAAATTTGCTGGCAACGTCTTCGTACGCGGGGTCCTCGATGGCAAGCTCCAAGGCAATGGCCAGCATGTTGAGGCAATAAGTTGCCATCCAACTGGTGCCGTCCGATTGCTCGATGAAGCCGCCCATGGGCAGAGGTTTGGAGCGGTCGAAGATCCCGATGTTGTCGAGCCCCAGGAAGCCGCCTTCAAAGACGTTGTTGCCCTGCGGGTCTTTGCGGTTGACCCACCAGGTGAAATAGAGCAGCAGCTTATGGAAAACGCGCTCGAGGAAGCCGCGATCAGCCTTGCCGCGGCGCTTCTTCTCAATCTTGTACACGCGCCAGGCCGCCCAGGCGTGGACGGGAGGATTGACGTCACCAAAGGCCCACTCGTACGCGGGAAGCTCGCCGTTCCGATGCATGTACCATTCGCGCAGCAGCAAGATTAGCTGTTCCTTGGCAAAGTCCGGATCCACCAGAGCCAGCGTGATGCAGTGGAACGACAAATCCCAGGCGGCGTACCAGGGATACTCCCATTTGTCCGGCATGGAGATGACGTCGTTGTTGTAGAGGTGAACCCACTCGTGGTTGCGGCCGTTCCAGCGCTCTGCCGGCGGGGGCGGATAGGTGGGATCGCCTTCCAGCCAGGTTCGCACATCGTAGTGGTAGAACTGCTTGCTCCAGAGCATTCCTCCCAGAGCCTGGCGCATTACGTTCTTGCAGTCCGCTGAAAGCCCGCCCGGAATGACATTTCCATAAAACTCCTCCGCCTCTGCAACCCGCCGGGTGAAAATCTGGTCGAAGGCCCCCTTCAGCATTTCCGGCTGCGGCGGTTGATTGCTAAAGCGCAATCGCAACTCCACACTCTCACCCGCGGGGATCGACAGCCGGTAATTTGCGGACACCTTGGTTCCCTCAGCGGAGTTGACGCCACCGCGCTGGCCGTGAATTACGGCATCGTTGATGGCGTCTTTCACTCCGGCGGAAGGATTCTTTCCCCCATAGAGGCGCTCAAAGTTGGTTTCGTTTTCTGCGAATAGTAGCTCCGGGGATCCGGCGGCGGCCAACCAGCGCTGGCCGTAGTAATCGTGCACGACTTGCACGACGCTGACGCCCTCAATACCTTCTGCTTTGCTCGCTTTGGGCTTCTTATCTCCGCGCCCCCACGACCAGCGGTTTCGAAACCAGAGCGTGGGCAGCAGGTGCAACTCCACCGCATCGGGCCCGCGATTGCAGGCGGTGATGCGAATCAGAATATCTTCTTCGGTGGCCTTTGCGTATTCCACGAAAACGTCGAAGTAGCGGTTTTGATCGAAAACGCCGGTGTCGATCAGCTCGAATTCGGGGTCTTGGCGGCCGCGCCGTCGGTTCTCCTCTACCAGGCGGCTGTAGGGAAACTCCGCCTGCGGATACTTGTAGAGGTATTTCATGTAAGAGTGCGTAGGTGTGGAATCAAGGTAGAAGTAATATTCTTTGACGTCTTCTCCGTGGTTGCCTTCGTTCCCGGTCAGGCCGAAAAGGCGCTCTTTCAGGATGGGATCGCGCCCGTTCCACAAAGCCAGGGCAAAGCAGATGTATTGGTGACGGTCGCAAATTCCTGCGATGCCATCCTCCCCCCATCGGAAAGCGCGGCTCCGCGCGTGGTCGTGAGGAAAATAATCCCAAGCCGTGCCGCCCGGGCTATAGTCCTCGCGCACCGTTCCCCATTGCCGTTCAGCCAGATACGGCCCCCAGCGTTTCCAGTGGCCTTGCCGCTCGCGTGATTCCTCAAGCCGTTGCTCTTCTGCTGTCATTGTGGAGTCTTCCCTTTAGTCTGCGGCGCTCACCCTTGCTCCTCAGCAATCAATTGTAGAGAGGCTCCACCGCGGCGTTTCTACGGTCCCCTCTCCGCGGCGTTCCGATATTGTACCGCAGCCGCGTCCTTGGCCGCTTTCCGGAATAGCTGACTGTGTTCGGGCTGGAGAGGGAAGGCGACGCGCCGGGAACGGACCTTTCCCCAGCCGCACAGCGGGCCGCCATGCACGTGGCGGAAGCCATGCTCAGGGGCACGCGGAAATGGAACTCCGCCTCAGGCCACCGGGGCGCTCGGGTTCACCCGCGTTCTTGGGTTGTGGCTAAGCCGGGAACGGAGCGGACCGCAGGTTCCTTGGCGACCTCTTCCGGTTCCGGAGATGAGGCGAGCGCCATGCGCCGGCTTTCTTGGTAGGTGTAAATTACACGGTGAATCACAGTCAGGTTGGAAAGCACTACGATCACCCAGAGTACCGGCGCCATGCGGTTAAACAGCGCCCCGATGATGATTAGCACTACGCGTTCCGCGCGTTCCAGAAAACCGACCTTGCAGGAATGAATCAGGTTCTCGGCGCGCGCGCGGCTGTAACTGGTCATCACGGAGCCGATCATGGCTGCGGCCACCAGAGTGACGTAAGCAAAGCGATTGATGCGGCCGTAATAGATCAGCAAGCCGATCAGCAGGATCAGGTCGGAATAACGGTCCAAAACCGAGTCGAAAAAGCCGCCGAAAGGCGTCACCCGGCGAGTGGTGCGCGCCACAGGGCCGTCCGTCAGATCAAAGATGCCGCCCACAAAGATGGTGACGCCCGCCCAGAAGAAGTAGCCGTAGGCAAACAGATAGGCGGCCACCAAGTTGATGGTAAAGCCGATGAAGGTCAGGACGTTGGGATTGACGCCGAGCTTCGCGAAGGCGCGAATGATCGCGTCGTATGCATACCAGCAGGTCTTGCCTATCTGTCGGGTAATCATCTCGATTCAGGAGTTCGACCAGCCAGGGAGCAAGATCCGGGGCTTTACGCGTGGACCACCCTCCCCGCCGATTTCTCATGGCCGCGCATCGAAAAAC
>JBJKQF010000198.1:0-2555 GCA_046705545.1 Terriglobia bacterium | reverse complement strand
CTGATAGCTCACGATCGCGGTGTATGAAACGATGATGCAGATGGTTCCCAGCACGCGCGCCGTGGGGCTGTAGCGGGTCTCCAAGAGGTCGGGAACGGTGTATTGCGCAAAGGAGCGCCCGCGGCAGGCGATAAAGTAGATCACAAGCAAACCGGCCCAGCCTCCCGCCGGAAGCCATAGCGACGCCAGGCCCTGCTGATAGGCAAATTCGGCGCCCGCAAAAAGGCTCCCCGCACCAATCCAGGAACAAAGCAACGTGAAAACCAGCACCCACACCGAAAGCCTGCGGTCCGCCACCATGAAGTCGGCGTGCGACTTCAATTTCCGCGACCGCGCGACGCTCACCACCAGCAGCGCTACCACAATCAACGTGAGACTCAGCGCGTAAACCATTGCTTACTTGCTTCCCTCTTGCGCCAAGGCGTTCAGCTTGGCAACAGCTTCCCCGCCCGGCGCTACGCTGATCCGGACGAGCTTGCGGCGCGATTTTTCTCCCGTCACAATTTCCACCGAGGAGCGCGGCACACGCAGCGCTTTCGCGAGAAATGCGATCACCGCCTGGTTGGCCTTTCCTTCTACGGGAGGCGCCAGGAGTTCCAGTTGGAGATCTCCCGCCGAGTTGCGGACCAGTCGTTCGTGGCGCGCACGCGGCTTCACTTGCAGCCAGAACTTAACGCTCTTGGCATCCACGGTGAATTTGCTCATCGGGTCCTTCCAGCGATTAAGAAAACCCTCTAACGGCGCGGACCGAAGATGGCCGTTCCCACCCGCACGATCGTGGCGCCTTCCTCAATGGCGACCTCAAAATCGTGGCTCATGCCCATAGAAAGCTCGCGCATGGAAACGCCGGGCAGTTTTTGATCATCGATCCGCCGCGCCAATTCGCGTAGGCGCCGGAAGAAGGGCCGAACCTCTTCCGGGTTTTCAAGAAGCGGCGGCAGAGCCATCAAGCCTCGCAATTCGAGAGCTGAAAGCCCGCCGACAGCGGCGGCCAGCTTGAAAACTTCCGCCTCCTCCACGCCGAACTTGCTCGCTTCCTGTCCAAGATTCACTTCCAGGAGCACCGGAATCCGCCGACCGTTATCCGCCGCGCACTGGTCGAGCTTCTCCGCGACGTGCAGGGAATCGACGGACTGCACCCAATCGAAGAGCTGCACGGCAAGCTTGGCCTTGTTCGATTGCAGGTGGCCGATCAAGTGCCAGGTGGCCTCCAGGTCGGTAAGCTTTTCGCGTTTGGCTGCGACCTCCTGCACGCGGTTCTCGCCAAAGTCGCGCATCCCTGCTTGGTAGGCCTCGCGAATCAGTTCCGGCGGAACGGTTTTGGAAACCGCGATCAGGCGCACCTCGTCGCTTGCGCGGCCGGACCGCCGGCAGGCGGCGCGAATGCGCTCGCGCACACGCTCAAGGTTTTCCGTCACTCTCATCGTCCAACGTCCCCCAACGGAAGGTCCTCCGCGGATTTTACAATGAGGCGCTATTGTACCACCGGCGCGCGCAGGCATTGGGCCTTGTCCCTGCTGAAGCTCCGATGCTAGTATTGCAAATCATATTCGACCAAAGGGGAACGCGCGGCCAGCTTCCACGGCTGGATTTTCGAGAGATAATCAGAGATCAGGGCTTTCGGGCGCAGGGGGAAACCGCCAATGCCTCACGGGATTTTCATCACCTTCGAAGGAATCGATGGGTCAGGCAAAAGCACGCAGGTCAGCAAGCTGGTGGAATATTTGAAGGGCCGTTCGGTTCCGGCGGTGATGACCCGCGAGCCCGGAGGCACCAAAGTAGGCGAACACATTCGAGATATCCTGCTCCACCCGGGGAACGGCAAGATGGCCTCGCTCACCGAACTGGTACTGATGTACGCGGCGCGAGGACAGCACCTGGATGAGGTGGTGCGGCCGGCGCTCGCCCGCGGGCGCGTAATCGTGAGCGACCGTTACAACGACGCCTCCTTCGCATACCAAGGCTACGGGCGCATGCTGGGCTCGCGCACGGTGCGCGCGCTCGACCAGATCATCTGCGGACGTACCCAGCCTGACCTGACGCTGCTTCTCGATCTCGATCCCCGCACGGCGCTGGAGCGGGCGCGCCGCCGCAATCGCCGCGAACGTTCCACAGACACGCGGTTTGAGAATCATGGACTAAAATTCCAGCAGCGGGTGCGCGCCGGTTATCTGGCCATCGCCAGGCAGCAACCCCGCCGCATCAAAGTAATCGCTGCTGACCGGCCGGCCGAAGAGATTCAAGCGGACGTTCGGAAACTTGTGGACGCCCTGCTGGCCAGGCGTCTTCAACGCCGGACGGCCGCCAGCCGCACCCGCCGCACTGCGGGGCGCCGAGGCCGGTAAGGATTCGGGAGGATTTGCACAAGCTGGGGCAGCGGGCAAGGCTGCTTTTCTTCGGGCGCTACAAAAATCATGGGCTTCGATTCTTTCCTGGGCAATGCCAAGCAGGTGCAGACGGTCCGCGAAATGCTGGCGCACAAGCGGGTACCGGGCTCCATGCTCTTCGCCGGGCCAGAAGGCGTGGGGAAAAAGACTCTCGCCACGATGCTGGCC
>JBJKQF010000197.1:0-4066 GCA_046705545.1 Terriglobia bacterium | reverse complement strand
CATGCTGCGCTCCTTTGAAGCGGGGGGCTTCCAGGGCAGAGGCGCAAACGGCATGACCTATGATTGGAAAGCCTGGGACGGCACTCCGCACGGCTACGAGGGCTTTCTTGCGGACAGCTACATGGCGCTGTTAGCCGTGCTGTCACGCTGACCAAAACGTTGCGAGGTCTTTCAACCGTTTAAAGGACATAAGAAGAATTGTTTTTCGCCAATTCAAATCTCCTAAAGTCTGACCGAGGATCCAATCATGAAAAGAAGAACGCTGCTTGAGTTGCCGATCTTGCTGGGGACGCGGCGAGCGTGGAACTTTCTCGCGAACACCCTGACACCTTCCCGGGCTGCAAAGGGTGAGGTTCCTCCGAGCGCGCCGGAGCCCAAAGACCGGCTTACCCTCGAAAACTCGAATCATAAACTGCAGTTTGATCGTAAAGATGCGCGGCTCGTCTCCTTCATTGCCAAGAGCGCCCCGAGCCAGGAATTCATCGTCGCCAGCGGACAGCTTCCAGCATTTGTCATCCAATATCTCGACGGCAATCATGAATTCCAGCAGATCTCTTCCAGCCAGGCTCGCGGAGTCAGCGTCCAGTCGAGCGGGAAGACGCTGCGGGCGGTTTTCACCGGACTGGGGGGATTCGACCTTGCCGCCACCATGACTGTAAGCATGGGTGATGACGATCCGCGGAGCCACTGGTCAATTTCAGTTCGCAATCAAGCCAACCTAGCCATTACCGACGTGCAGTTTCCTTACATCGTGGTCTCCTATCATCTGGGCGGCATGCCGAAGTCGGAAGCGATTTTGCAACCCCTGGGAACGGGCCAGCTTTGGGAAGCGCCCAGACCGACCGACCTTGAGCCGGATAGTCCCCACGCCTGGCAATTCCGGCCTGAGAACTACGATACCCATCATTATCCCGGGCTCACCTTCGCCCAGTTTCTGGCTTATTACAATGACCGGGCGGGAATCCTCGTCAGTTGCCGGGACAATTCCGGGGCAATCAAGCTGATCAAGCCGGCTCACAACCGGGCGGGAGGAATCCGGCTGGGCATGGCGCACGCAGGAGACTGGCCGGTGAACGGCGAACACAACCTGGGTTATGAAGTCGTCTTGCAAGCCTTCCAGGGAGATTGGTACGAGGCGGCGGAAATCTACCGCGACTGGTCACTCCAACAGCCCTGGGCCGCAGCCCCGCTGCACAAGCGGAAAGATGTGCCCGGCTGGCTGCTCGATTCCCCACCCCACATCATTGTGCGGATTCAGGGACATGTGGACCAAGGTCCTGCGGAACCAAACCCTCAGTTCCTTCCCTACCCCAAGATCATGCCCTTACTGGAGGCGATCTCGAAGCGCATCGACGCCCCCGTGGTTGCGGTGGTGATGGCTTGGGAGCGACCCGGACCGTGGATTTATCCGGATTGCTTTCCGCCGGCCGGCGGCGATGCTTCATTGCATGAGTTCAGCGAGCTGGCGCGAGGCCGGGGATGGCACGTGGGCACCTATAGCAATGGAACGCGCTGGGCCACCCACCACTACTGGACCGGCTACGACGGGAGGAAGTATTACGCCGAGCACCATGGGAAGCAGACGGTCTGCCAGACACACGATCAGCAACCCTGGGCGGAAAACTGGGCGCTGGGTTGGAGGCCAAGTTTTGCGTGTTGCTTGGGCGTCGATAAGACGCGGGAACTGGCCGAAAATTTTGTCCAGAGGATGACTGACGACGGACTGGATTGGATCCAGTTTCTAGACCAGAACACTGGGTGCTCGACTTTTCCTTGTTTTTCGCCCGACCACGGGCATCCGCCGGGACCGGGCAAATGGATGACGGCGGGGATGCAGCGAATGCTCGACGGTTTTC
Source organism: Terriglobia bacterium (assembly GCA_046705545.1). GTDB lineage: Bacteria > Acidobacteriota > Terriglobia > UBA7540 > UBA7540 > JAMCXS01. Next base: position 2,210 of record JBJKQF010000197.1, on the reverse strand, counting down.
AGGATATCGCCGCGGAGCAGACCCGAAAAAGCGAAGGGAAAAGGCAGTTTGCTTTCTCAGTGGAGTCCCCGCCGAATGAGTTCTTTATGCCCAACTTCCAGGTCTGCGACCAGCGCATTGCACCGCCGGGCCATCCCGACTTCGGGCGGATATTCTTTCCCTTGTATTCCTTTCTTTACCATGAGGTTGTGCTATTGCAGGGCGGGTTTGGAATCGCCCCCGTTCCTTATCACCTGGAGATCCGCAGCGCCTACAACCTGGTGATGGGCGAAATCCTAGGCGGTATCCTGACGGGCGATGGCGACCTGCTTAACCGCGGCGCTGACATCCACTGGTGGGCGACCTGGTCGCCTCCTGCCGGGAATAACGACGATTGCTTGGCCATGCTGCGCGCCGCCACTGCCTTGCGCCGCGGGAAGGCCAAGGATTTCCTGGTGTTCGGAAGAATGCAGCGGCCCGCCAAGGTTACCGGGATCAAGAACGTCCACTGGGAAAGCGATGGGGAGGTTCACAACATTCCAGCGGTATTTCACTCTGCGTGGCAGAGCCCGGAAGGCAAGTTCGCGATCGTCCTGGCCAACTGGACCAAGCAGGTACAGACCGTGGGCATCTCTGACGCGCGGCTGGGCGCCCACGTGACGGAAAGCATTTCTGCGCAAGAAGTGAAGACCCGCAAGAGCCCTCTCAGGCGCGGGAAAATCTCCGTCGAGCTTCCGCCCTTGAGTTCAGTGCTGATCGAGCGTGCGTAGATAAAGGATGGTAAATTATTGATTTAATTGGTGGGCCTGGGTAGAGTTGAACTACCGACCTCACCCTTATCAGGGGTGCGCTCTAGCCACCTGAGCTACAGGCCCGACCTAACCGTTGGCAGCGAGCCAAATGCAACCGAAACTCGCCCTCTGCGATTGGGTTCCTTCAGTATAGGCAGACCTCCATTTTCTTGCAAGCACAAGATGATGCAGGGCAAAGGGAGCACCATTATTTTGTGATAAGAGTCACACAACTTCCCTTCCACAAGTGCCGCCAGGCATCTCAAGTCGCGTTTCCGACAAGCTTGTGATAAAAACAATAGAGGGGTTTGGGACGCACTGAGTCTGCCCTAAGCCAAAGAACAGGGGTCAATCTAACCCAATGAGAGCTGTAAAAAAGAGTACGCTGCCGAACGGAATTACCGTTGTTACCGAAGCCATGCCAGCTGTCCGATCTGTTTCTCTGGGAGTCTGGGTGCGCACCGGCTCGCGCCACGAGCGCGGCGACCAGAACGGCATCGTGCATTTTTTGGAGCACATGGTCTTCAAAGGTACCGCAAACCGTTCCGGAGAGCAGATTGCGCGCGCTGCAGACGCCATCGGTGGCCACCTCGACGCCTATACCTCCAAGGAATGCACTACCTTTTCGATCAAAGCGCTGGATGACCACCTGGGCAGGGCGTTCGATATCCTTGCCGACCTGATCAAGAACCCCTTGCTGCGGTCCAGTGATATTGCCAAGGAAAGCCACGTCATCCAGGAAGAGATCAAGATGGTCGAGGACACTCCGGACGACCTGGTGCACGAAATCTTTTCCAAGAGCTACTGGCAGGGTCACGCGCTGGGAAGGCCCATCCTGGGCACCCGGCAAACGGTGGGCGGCTTCAATCAGCGGCGCCTGCGCGATTTCTTCAGGCGGCACTACCTGCCGAGCAATATCGTGGTTTCTGCCGCCGGACATCTGGAACACGCTCAGGTTGTCGATCTGGTCGCCAAGGAATTCGGCGGAGGCTCCCGTGGGCTCGCCTCAGGGATTGGCGCCGCACCCGTTCCCCACCCTCACGCTCGTTACCGGCGCAAGAAAGAACTCGAGCAAACGCATATCTGCCTAGGCACTCCAGCCTATCATTATGGGCATCCAAAACGCTTTGCCTGTTACCTGCTCAACACCATTCTTGGCGGCGGGATGAGCTCCCGGCTGTTCCAGAATATTCGGGAAAAATTCGGCCTGGCTTATGCGGTCTTTTCGGGACTGAGCGCCTACCAGGATACTGGGGTCTTAAGCGTTTATGCCGCAACCACCCCTGGCAACACTCGCAAGGTCATCAGCCTGATCCTCGAAGAGTTCCACAAGCTCAAAGACGTTTCCATCCCGGAGGAAGAGCTTCAGCGGGCCAAGGATTACTTGAAGGGCAGCCTGCTGCTGAGTCTGGAATCAACCCCCAGCCGGATGTCCAACAT
>JBJKQF010000196.1:0-2883 GCA_046705545.1 Terriglobia bacterium | reverse complement strand
GCGGTGGTGGAAGCCGCTGACCTGATTTACGCCAAGAATACCTTCGGTAAGGTTCGCTGGGTTCTGGCCGTCCCTGAAAAATCCAATATCCAAAGCGTGAAGGACCTTGAGGGTAAAGTGGTGGCGACGGAGCTGGTGAACGTTACCAAGCGCTACCTTGAGCGAAACGGTGTGAAGGCCAAAGTGGAATTTTCCTGGGGCGCGACGGAAGTCAAGCCGCCGGAATTGGCGGACGCCATCGTGGAGGTGACGGAAACAGGCTCCTCGCTGCGCGCCAACGGACTGAGAATTGTCGAGGACGTCCTGGAATCCAACACCAAGTTCATTGTTAATCAGGCCGCCTGGAAGGACACCTGGAAACGCCAGAAGGTGGAGACGATCGTCATGCTGCTGAAAGGCGCGATCGACGCTGCGGGCAAAGTGGGGCTGATGTTGAACGTGCGCCGCGAAGACTTGCAGACGGTGCTCGACGTGCTGCCGGCTTTAAAGCGTCCCACGCTTTCCAACCTCAGCGACTCCGATTGGGTGGCGGTCAACACGGTCATCGAAGAAAGAACGGCGCGGGAAATCATCCCGAGGCTGAAGGCGGCCAAAGCTCAGGGAATTGTGGAGTATCCTCTGAACAAGATTGTCCTTTAAAAGGACGGGAGAGGCTCGGCGGAAAACGTCCGGGCGTGTAGTGCGGTTATGGAAAACGGAAAAGCGTGCGTCTATTGCGGATCGAGCGGGCAGTGCGATCCGGTGTACCTTGCAGCGGCGGAACGGTTGGGGCGGGTGCTCGCCCGCAACAGCCTGACAGTGGTCTACGGAGGCGGAGCCTCCGGCTTGATGGGCCGTCTGGCTGACGGCGCTCTGGCGGAGGGCGGCCGCGTGATCGGAGTGATTCCGAAATTCATGATTGAGATTGAATGGGGTAATCCGCGCATTACTCAGACGGTCGTGGTTCCGGACATGCACGAGCGCAAGAAGCGCATGATTGAAGAAGCCAGCGCAGTGGTGGCATTGCCCGGCGGCTCCGGCACGCTGGATGAACTTCTCGAAGCGATCTCGCTGAAGCGCCTGGGACTCTATTTGGGGCCGATCATACTCCTGAATACTCGCTCCTTCTTTAATCCCCTGGCCGCGCTGCTGGAGCGATGCATCGACCTGCGCTTTATGGATTCGCGGCACGCCCGCATGTGGACGCTGGTTCAGGAACCGGAGGAAGTGCCGCAGGCCATTGCCGCCGCTGAACCGTGGAGCGAGGATTGCCGGAAGTTTGCAGCGCTGCGGTAAGCGGTTTTGTGCTGCGCTGCCGGCCATCGCGCTGTCAGCGGCAGGGCAGGTATCTTGCATTTTTGAGGCGTGTCGATGATTCCCATTTTTCGCAGTACGGATTCCGAGTCGGTCAAGCGGCTGATGCGCTCGCGCCAAGACCAGCTTGAGAAAGCAGAATCGGCCGCGCGACGCATTCTGGAAGACGTCCGCCGCCACGGCGACCGCGCGCTCAAGAACTGGACGCTGCGCCTGGACGGAGTGGATCTCGGCCGTGCGGGCATTGCCGTCAAGCGCCCAGAAGTTGTGAAGGCTTATCGTCAAGTTCCGCGCGGATTTGTGCAGGCACTCAAGGTTTCGGCGCGCAACATCCGCCGCACCGCGCGCCAGCAACTGCCCAAGCCCTGGAAATTTACCAACGGCTCCGGCGTCAAGATTAGCCAGATTGTCCGCCCGTTGGACCGCGTGGCGTGCTACGTTCCGGGCGGGCGTTTCCCGCTGCCCTCCACCGTTTTAATGAGCGTGATTCCCGCGCAGGTGGCGGGTGTGTTCGAGACATCCTGATCGCCTCACCGCGGCCCGCGCCGGCCGTCCTGGTGGCGGCTGATATGCTGGGAGTTAAAAAGATCTTTCGCCTGGGAGGCGCGCAGGCGGTCGCCGCCTTCGCCTTCGGAACGGAAAGCGTGCCGCGCGCTGACAAAATTGTTGGTCCCGGCAACCGCTACGTCGCCGCCGCCAAGAAGCTGGTGGCGGGTGAGTGTGGCATCGACTTTGTCGCCGGGCCTTCGGAACTGGCTGTGGTGGGATCGAAAGGCGAACCCGCCTGGATCGCCGCCGACTTGGTGGCCCAGGCCGAGCACGACCCGGACGCTGTGGCCATTTTCATTACGCCTTCCCGCAAGCTGGCGCTTGCCGTCCAGGCGGCGGTGAACAGGGTTCTGGAGGAAGTTGCCGCTCCGGCCGTCGCCGTCAAGGCGCTCGACTTGCACGGCGCCATTGTAGTGACGAGAAGTCTTGAGGAAGCGGTGGAATTGGTCAATGCATTTGCTCCCGAGCACCTGACCTTGCTCGATGACGCCGTGAAATTCCTCGGCCAGATTTGTGCCGCCGGGTCGATCTTTTTGGGCGGTACCAGTCCGGTGGCGGCGGGCGACTATGCTTCCGGGACCAATCACGTTTTGCCCACGGCAGGTGCGGCCCGAGTGCGAGGCGGCTTGAGCGCCGCGGATTTTGTAAGGACGATCTGCCTTCAGGAACTGAGCGCCCGCAGCCTCGCGCGCCTGCAAAAGGCCGTTGTCACTCTGGCCCGGACAGAGGGGCTGGAGGCCCACGCCCAATCCATCGAAGCGAGGTTCAAAAGTTAATGGTGCGACCTCGAAAAGCCGTTGAGGGTCTCAAGCCCTACCGCCCTCCTCGCGAGGGAAGAGGTGGACGGCTGCGGCTCGACTTTAATGAAAACACGGTGGGATGTCCCGCCAGCGTGATTCGCAGCCTGCGGCGCTTGCTGAACCCGGATTTGCTCTCGCGCTATCCCGAATATGAAGACGCCAAGAAGAAGCTCGCCAAGTTTTTCCGCGTCTCTCCCAACGAGCTCCTGCTGGCCAATGGTACCGATGACGCCATCAAAAT
>JBJKQF010000195.1:0-14447 GCA_046705545.1 Terriglobia bacterium | reverse complement strand
GAACGTGGCCGTCAGGGTACTTTGACAGAAAGTCCTAAAGAAGAAAACGGTGGCTGAAAAGCGGCGTTCGCTGGCAGTTTGGATCGCGACGGTTGCTGGCACGGGTTATTTTCCCTATGCTCCGGGAACCGTTGGCTCGGCCATTGCGGTAGGGCTTGTTGCAGCCTTCAATGCCTGTCCCTTCGTCCCAGCGTCCAGGTTGGCTCTGCTAATCTTGACGACAGTCACTTTGTTCTTCTTCGGCGTGTGGGCGGCGGGGGAAAGCGAAAGATATTTTCGCCGCAAAGACCCTGGCCACGTCATCATCGACGAAGTTGTGGGGCAGATGTTGCCCTTCCTACTTCACCCTCAGGCTTCTGGGAAGATATTGCTGGCAGGGTTCGCGCTTTTCAGGCTCTTTGACATTGTCAAACCCTTTCCAGCGCGGCGCGCAGAGCGCTTGAAGGCAGGTTGGGGTATCATGGTAGATGATGTTGTAGCGGGGATTTACGCCTTGGTCGTCATCGCCCTCTTCGGACACTACGTCCGCTGAATCAAGGGGAAACGAAGCAGCTAACCCAGCAGGCTTATGGACAAGAAGAGTAGGACCGCGGAAAGTCCTCAGATCAAAAAAGTGGCCCCTCTGGCTGCGATTCCCGGCGGTGAAGTTTCCATTTGGGGCAAAAGCCTCACTTCCAACGGCGGCACGCGTCCCACCGTGCTGTTCGGCAAACAGCCTGGAGAACTCCTGCTGAGCTCTGCGAACCGGCTGGTTGTTCGCGTTCCTGACGGAGCTTCAAGCGGCAGCCTCACGGTTGACACCGGCGGCGCTGTCACGGTTCCAGTGCCTGTCGTCGTGGGATTCCAGCTGACGGATACGCTGCATCCAGTCGCCAATCCCGCAATCGATGAGGCAGGAAATATCTATTCGACTTTCAGCGGCGGCCGCGGCCAGAAGGTCCCTGTTTCCGTCTTTAAGGTTGATGTCCATCACGCGGTGCAGCCGTTTCTGAACGATCTGGTGAACCCTACCGGGCTCGCGTTTGACCGCGAAGGGATGCTGTACATTTCCAGCCGTCTGGAGGGAACAGTCTATCGCATCAGCCCGGACGCGCAACGCGCTACCTACGCGGAGGGTATGGGCACGGCGACCGGCCTGGCTTTTGATCCTTCTGGAAACTTATACGTGGGCGACCGTACCGGCACTATTTTCAAGATCAACAGCGAGCGCCAGATTTTCGTTTTTGCCACGATTGAACCGAGTGTCTCCGCCTATCACCTGGCTTTTGGACCGGACGGAAATCTATACGTCACCGGACCGACCACCTCAAGCTTCGATCAGGTGTATCGAATCTCCCCGGACGGAGTGGTCACAACCTTCTATCGCGGCCTCGGGAGGCCCCAAGGACTGGCGTTTGACGCGGCTGGAAATCTTTACGTCGCTGCTTCACTCAATGGGCACCGCGGCATCGTGCGGCTCAAGGCCAGCGAAGCGCCGGAGTTGCTGGTTTCCGGAAACGACATCATTGGGCTGGCTTTCTCGCCACGGCGCTCGCTGATTGTGGCCACTAAGAACGCTTTAATCGAATTGGCCCTGGGCATCGAAGGCAAGCCCCTGATATAGCGGCTGGACACCAGTCCCAAGAAGGCCGCCAAGGGTCCTGCGGCGCAGCACGTAGCAGAGCCCGGCATGGATCGTGAGCCGCTTCACACACTGTCGCGATGGATGCAGAAATCATTGCCGTCGGCTCCGAACTTCTCACCCCTTATCGCCAGGATACCAACTCCCTGTATCTAACCGAAAAACTCAATTCCATCGGGATTGAAGTCCGATTTAAAACCGTCGTCGGCGACGTTCCGGAGCAACTGAGCGCGGCTTTTCGTTCGGCTCTGGAGCGCAGCAGCTTGATCATCCTGATGGGAGGCCTGGGGCCGACCGAGGACGACATCAACCGCCAGGTGGTTGCCGCGGTTCTGCATCTTCCACTGAAAGAGGTTCCGGAAATTCTGGAGCGCATTGCCGCACGTTATGCCCGCACGGGCCGGAAAATGCCGCAGAACAACGTGCGCCAGGCGCTCATCCCGGATGGCGCTGAGTGGCTTGAAAACAAGAACGGGACTGCGCCGGGAATCTGGATCAAGCATGGGAGCAAGATTGTCGTGATGCTTCCTGGGCCGCCGCGGGAGCTCGAAGGGCTGTTCGACGCGCAGTGCCTTCCTCGCCTGAAACCACTTGTTTCGGGAGTAAAGATTCGGACCCGCGTCTTGAAGGTCATGGGTTTGCCGGAGTCCGAAGTCGACGACAGGATCGCGCCGATCTACAAGCCCTACCAAAACCCGATCACCACGATTCTTTCCACCTCCGGGGCCATCGAGGTTCATCTTCGCGCCCAAGCCGCAAGCGAGGGGGAGGCAGAAGGCATCCTCACCGAAGTCAGCGAAAAGATCGAACTCGCGCTCGGCGACCACGTCTTCTCCACGCGCGGAGAGACCATCGAAGAGGTAGTAGGTATGTACCTCGTGATGAAGCAAAAGACCCTGGCCACGGCGGAGAGTTGTACGGGCGGCCTGGTAAGCGAGCGTCTCACGCGCGTACCCGGTAGTTCCGACTTTTTCCTGGGTGGCGCGGTCTGTTACAGCAACGCGCTGAAGACCAAGCTGGCGGGAGTACCGAATTCCCTGCTGGAGAAGCACGGAGCAGTATCCAAGCCCGTGGCTCAGGCCCTCGCCGAAGGGATTCGGCGCCGCACCGGCGCTTCCGTCGGATTGGGCATCACCGGAATTGCGGGCCCCAGCGGGGGCACTCCGCAGAAGCCGGTGGGGCTGGTCTTTATCGGGCTCGCCGATGAGCGCGGCACGGAAGTCCGCGAATTCCGCTTCCCCGGCAACCGCGAGCGCGTCCGCTTGCTCTCTTCCCAGTTTGCGCTCGAGATGCTGCGGCGCCGCCTGCGCCATTGAGGGAACAGTCCTAGATGCGAGCCTTCGTTGCGATCGAATTACCGCAAGAAATTCGAAGAGCGCTAGCCGCCGAGCAAGAGCGGCTCCGCGAGGCCGCGACCGGCGCGCGCTGGACACACCCGCAAGGCATTCACCTGACGTTAAAGTTTCTGGGAGAAGTTCCGCAAGATCGAGTGGCAGGGGTGGAAAAGGCTCTGAGAGAAATCGGCGCTTTTGAGCCTTTCAGGCTTCAGGTCAAAGGCTTCGGCTTTTTCCCGGAGGCCGCGCGCCCACGAGTTCTCTGGGCGGGAGTGGATGCGCCTCCCCAGCTTGCCCAGCTCGCGGTTCGGGTGGAGGCGGCCTTGGCGCCACTGGGTTTTGTGCCCGAAAAGCGCGACTTCAGCCCCCATCTGACCCTGGCGCGCTTCAGGATTCCGCATCGACAGCCGAAGCTTCAGAAACTGATTGAGGAGAATGACAGGTCAGTTTTGGGCGACTTCGAAGTCTCGGAATTCTTCCTTTGGGAGAGCAAGCTTGCCCCCCAAGGCGCCCAATATGGTAAGGTTGCCCGCTTTCCATAGCGCAAGCAAATCCAGCTCGGCCGGCGTCCAGCGGGAAGTCGCCGGCTACTGGCCAGCCGGTTTAGAATCGGTCTGCGCACAAAAGCGGTCAAAGGCAGCCACCAATTGCCCGGCAATCTCTTCCGGTCCGCGGCCTTCGATCTGGTGGCGCTCCAGCATAAAAACGGCCTTGCCATCCCGCATCAAACCGATTGAAGGAGAGGACGGCGGGTACTCCTGGAAGTAGCTGCGCGCACGTTCCGTGGCTTCCAGATCCTGCCCGGCAAACACCGTGGTCAAGACCTCCGGGCGGACCGGGTTGCGCAGGGCCATTGCCACTCCCGGCCGGGCCTTGCCGGCCGCGCAGCCACAGATCGAATTGACTACCACCAGCGTGGTTCCCTGGGTCTTGCCCAGCACAGAGTCCACCTCAGCCGGCGTCTTCAATTCCTGGAATCCAATCCTCGTCAGTTCTTCGCGCATCGGCTGAACCATTACTTCTGGATACATTCCCATCGCTCCACTCCTCCCCGCAGATTTTTCTGATTTGATTGCCCCAACTTTCTTCAGTATATCACGCCGTTGAGGGACCCTGTGTTGTCCCCTACAGCACCTGCATCTGCCGGCGCCCGGGATCTCAAGTTTTCGCGCCCATATCCCGAGATTACCTATGATATGGAGAAGAAGGCGTGAACCTGCCCTCCCGCCCCCGGCAGCTGAAGATCCAGCACATTCTGCTGTTGATGCTTGTTAGCCTCAGCGTACTTCCCCTCTGGTTTTTTGGCAACCGCACAGTAGCGGCGAACAAGGAACGCCTGGAAACCCAGGAGAAAGTGCTGCAAACCACCCTTTCCAAGTCACTCGCCCAGCAGATCTCCCTTTACATGGAGAACGTTCAACAACAGGTGAAGGAGCTTTTCGATACTATTGCGCCGCTTGCCCTCCGCATCGACAATACCCGCTATGAAACCGACCCCCGCCTGCAACGGGCTCTCGAGGATTACATCTCGGACCGACCCGGCGTCATTTACGTTAGTGTGCTGAACCGGGAAGCGCGTGGGCGCGGAGCGCAGGAAACCCAGAGTGGCGGATTGAACGTCGCCGCGGACACCTTCGTGCGCAAGACGCTGGAGGCCGCGTTCTTCGCCGCGCGCCAGGGCCAGCAGTACGAAAGCAACCCTATCACCCTTGTGGGGCCTGGCGGCAATGAGCTGGTGATGGTGATTGCCAGGCCGATACAATCCAAAAGAACATTCAGCGGTATGGTGGCCGCCGCCGTAACGCTCAAGCCGCTCACCCAGGAGCTGCGCGAGTCGGGCCGCCTGGGCCTGGAAGCCTACGTGGTAGACAATTCCGGGCGTGTCGTGGCCTCCAACAATCTTGAGAAGAACGTGGCCGGAGTAGACATGAGTAGCGTTCCGATCGTCCAGCAATTCCTGGCTTGGCGCGGCCGCTCCCACCTTACGGAGACTTCGGAATTCAACCTGATCCAAAACGGCAGGGCCATCCCCATGCTGGGTACCTACTCCCCCACTCTGGACGGCCGCTGGGGTGTGATCCTCCAAAAGAAAAAGAGCGATGCCTTCATGGCCGTCAATGAAATGAGAGGCGCCGCCATGCGCTTGGGCCTACTGCTGATTGTGATCAGCCTGGTGGTGGCAGTCTTTGCCGCGAAGGCAATCACCCGTCCCATTGTCCATCTCACCCGAACGGCCCGCGCCATCGCCCGCCGGGATTTCAGCGTTCGTACTGACGTGCGCAGCCGCACTGAAATCGGCGAACTGGCGGAGGGCTTCAACCTGATGGCCACCGAGCTCCAGAAGTACATCAGCAACCTGCAAACAGCCTCGGAAAAGAACCGGCAGCTCTTTATCGATTCGATTGAGATGATTGCCGCGGCGGTTGACGCCAAGGACCCCTACACCAAAGGGCACTCCGGACGCGTCTCGCAGTACTCGGTATTACTGGCCCGGGAAATGGGCCTCGACGAGGCGGAGGTCGAGAGGGTGCGCATTTCCGCTACCCTGCACGACGTGGGCAAGATCGGAGTTGACGACCGGGTGCTGAAAAAGCCCAGCCTGCTAACCCCTGAAGAATTCGAACTGATGAAGCGCCACACCATCATCGGATTTGAAATCGTCCGACAAGTGGCCCAGCTTTCCGATACCTTGCCCGGTATCCGATGGCACCACGAGTCCCTGAACGGCACGGGCTACCCCGACGGCCTCAAGGGCGATGAACTTCCCCTGCTTGTCCGCATCATCGCCGTGGCAGATACCTTTGACGCCATCACCACCGACCGGCCTTACCAAACTGGAAGCGACTTCCCCTCCGCGCTGGCGATTCTCAGGAAGTTTGCCGGCACTCGCTACGACCCGATTGTGGTGGACGCTTTGTGCTCCGCGCATAGCAAGGGCATGCTCCAGAAATTTGAAATCCGGCGCCGGCACTTGGTCCCGAGCCTCGGTTGAACGCCTGAGCTTTCCTCACCTGAGTTACAATAGAAAGCTATGGTTCAAACTCTTTTTGGTCCGCCGGAAGAAAAGTCCGGCCTCTTCAAACGTCTAAAGCAAGCCGTCGCCTCCACCAAAAGCCAACTCGTCGACCGGCTCGATCAGATTACGGAAAGCAGGGAGAAGATCGACCCGGCGCTTCTCGATGATCTAGAGGCCACACTGATCATGGCCGACCTGGGCGTCAAAACCTCCGGGGAGATCATGGCCGGGCTGCGCGAGCAGTCGAGCCGCGGCATGCTTCAAGATCCCCGGCAGATTCGTGGCGCGGTCGAGCAAGAAATCCTGAAGATTCTCGAAAAACTCCAGAACGGCTCAGGCAGCCATGCCACAGCCAAACAGCCGGCCGCCGGCCAACCGGAAGTGATCTTCATGGTAGGGGTCAACGGAGTGGGAAAGACCACCAGCATCGCCAAGCTGGCGCGGCACTACCTAGCTGAGGGACGCCGCCCGCTGCTTGCCGCCGCGGATACCTTCCGCGCTGCCGCCATCGAACAGCTGGATGTTTGGGCGTCGCGGCTGAATCTGGAAGTGGTGAAGCAGAAACCGGGCGCCGACCCATCCGCGGTGGTGTTTGACGCTTTGCGCGCCGCCAAGTCCCACCATTACGATCCCGTCATTGTGGATACTGCCGGGCGCCTGCACACCAAGTACAACTTGATGTCTGAGCTGGGCAAGATGTGCCGCATCGCTTCACGTGAAGTGGCCGATGCTCCCCACCAGGTGCTGCTGGTGATTGACGCCACGACCGGCCAGAACGGCCTGTCACAGGCGCGCCAGTTCACCGAGCACTCCGGCGCCACCGGCATCATTCTCACCAAGCTCGACGGCACGGCTAAAGGCGGCGTGATCGTGGCCATCGCCCGCGAGCTGGCTTTACCCATCCAGTTTGTCGGCGTGGGAGAGAAAGTCGAAGACCTGATCCCCTTCAACCCCCAGGATTTTGTGGCCTCGCTTTTTGAAACCTAACGGATGACGACCTACCAGACCTGCGGCAATAAACACACTTCACTTAGAAGTGCTGAGTCTCTAAGTGCTGGGTGGAGTCGTCTACGCACTAGTCTTCTTTCTTACTTGTGCTCAATAACTCAGCAATACAATCTTGGCTTGCTTCAGCATCATTTAAGGTCATCCTGGTTTTATTTTTCCCGAGCTGCGGTCCTGCCGGCTAAAGACAATGCGCGTTACCGTCCACGCAGGGCGGTAATTTCGCGGCGGGTGAGGGGGCGCCACTTGCCGACTTCGAGCCCCGTGAGCCCTAGCGGGCCGATGCGGGTGCGGACGAGCTTCAGGACCTTAAAGCCGACAGCTTCCACCATGCGGCGGACTTCGCGATTCTTGCCTTCCGTCAACACGACTTCAAGCCAGGTATACTTCCCGCGATCTTCCAGGCGCCGCACACTCTTGGGCCGCGCAAAGTCACCGCGTTTCATTTCAATGCCGCGGGCAAGCTGGGCGATCACTTCGTCGCTGAGGAGCGCGCTAACCTTCGCCATGTAAGCCTTGGCAATTTTCGATTCCGGGCTCATCACGCGGTGGCCAAATTCAGTGTCATTAGTGAGCAGGAGTAGCCCGGAGGTATCTTTGTCCAGGCGCCCCACGGGCGCCACCCAACGGCCATCGACTCCCATCAGATCGTAAATCGTTTTGCGGCCTCCCGGGTCGCCGTGGCTGGTAATGACACCTTTGGGTTTATAAAGCAAAAGGTAGGTCTTTTCCGCGGGTCGGAGCCGTTTGCCGTCAAGCTCCACCGCGTCGCGCTCCGCCTCAACCCAGCGGTCTGGATTTCGCTCCACTTTCCCATTCACTTTCAAGCGTCCTGCCCGGATTGCTTTCCGGGCGTCCGTGCGCGAGGCGATCCCGTAGCGGGAAAGCACGCGGTCAAGCGTCATGGCAGCTTTGGAGGGCATGACCTATCCTAAAACCATCTCCACCCTCCTGGCTAGGGGCTCCTGAGCGCGCAAAACCCTGCCGAAGCACCTGTCAGCAAGTGCAACCTTGCACCCTTGAGGCGAATCCAATACCTAGAGAGAGTGAAGCTTGCAAAGTCCGACTATCAGGTGCATAGTAAGCTCAAAGGCTGAGTTTAAAGAGCGTATGCGGGGCAAACGCTGCATGATCAATAGACGGAGAAAACCTATGAGAACGTCATTGAAGCTCTTTGGAATCGCTCTGTTGATGGCGGGCTCGTTGCCTGTCCTGATGGCAGCCCAGCAGAGCGGTGCAGGTAACACCACAAGCGCCTCAGCCAAAGTTCCCGCAACAGCCAGCACCACCCCTGCCCCAGCAGCCCTTGAGAGCCAGCAAGCAGCCGTCAAGCCTTATCGCGGATTGCTGCTCCAAGCGGGCAGCTCCCTGCACGTGCGGTTGCAAACCACCTTAACGTCCAAAACCAACAAGACGGGCGACAAATTCACGGGCTTCGTCGAAGAGCCAGTGACAAGCGATGGCAAGGTTGTAGTTCCGCGCGGAAGCTTGGTGGATGGGCACGTGGTCATGATTAAAAAGTCCAAGCGAGTCAAAGGCGTGGGGCAAATGCGCATTGTTCTGGATGACATTACCACCGAGGACGGCGCGGAGTTCCTCCTGAACGGCCAGCTTGAGGATGCGCAGGGAAGCCCCTGCGCCAAGTCCGCCAACGACTCAGAAGGCACCTTGAAGGGGTGTGGCAAGAGCACCAAAGGGGCTCTGAAGGGCGCAGCAATTGCTGGGGCGATAGGCGCTGGAGCGGGCGCCACGGTCGGCATGGGACATGAAATAGATTGCCAGTGGTACGGCAACTGCGGTGGTCCTAGCTTTGGGGCGGATGTGGGGTACGGCGCGGCGATTGGAGCGAGCGCGGCGCTGATTTACAGCGTTTTCAAACATGAAAAGCCTCTCGTTCTTCTCCAGGGCACTCATTTGACCTTTATCGTGGACCGCAACGTGGCTGCCCGCGAGATGCCAGGGACCACCTCCAGCACACTCGCTGACACGAATTAGAAAGCCGCAAAGGCACAGGGCACGACAAGAGCGGTGGAGGCGTGTGACGTCGCGAGCTCCCGAACCGGCGTTCCTGACGGCCACACAACGTCTGCGCCTGGCCCGGCTTTCCTCCGCAATATCGAATCGGCAAAACTGAAAATCGTGTACGGCAACCTGGTTGCCGCGCTGCTGCCGGCGTCAGACGGAAGCAGACGGAACCCCGCCCATAGGGAGGCTCAGAATGCACCGAGGAAAGCTCCTGTCCGGTCTCGGACCGATTCTCCTGATCGCCTCGCTTGGCGCGGCCCAGACAGCTCCCCAGCAATCTGCGAAACAAGCCAAGGTCATCCCCCTGACCGTCCAGAAGGGTGTGCCGATTCGTGTGGCGTTGGTGAAGTCCGTCCGTGTCAAGCGAGTGGGCGCGCCGGTAGATGGTAAAGTACTGGACCCCATTTACGTCTTTGACCGCAAAGTGATTCCTGCCGGAAGCAAGATCCAGGGGCAAGTTACTAAGATTGATCCGGTCTCCAAGGGACGGAGAATCGGCGCCCTAGCGAACGGAAACCTTACTCCTTTCCACACGGTACACATCGAGTTCACCAGCCTGACACTTGCGAACGGTCAGCGCCTGCCGATCGAGACTCTGGTTTCTCCAGGAGAAGGCAATGTGGTGCGCCTGGAGGCAGGCGGCGCCAAAAAGAAGGCCGGACGCGTCAGCGGAAAGGTCAGCGAGGTCCGGCAGCAAATCAAGCAGCAGGAGAATGCCACGCTCAAGGCTATCAAAGCACCCGGCAAACTGAAACGCCTTGAGGGATTGCTCGCGGCACAGCTCTCCGCCCAGCTTCCCTATCACCGGCAGAAGATCAAAGCAGGCACGCAATTTTTCGCGCAACTTGAGACCCCATTGAAACTGGGAACGGAAGAGTGCTCCGGCGAGGAATTGGCAAAGGTCGGGTCCCAAATACCGCCCGGCAGCGTGGTGCACGTCTGGTTGGCCACTCCTTTGAGTTCCGCAACTGCCCACAAGGGAACTCCCGTGGCGGCAGTAGTGTCACAACCGGTCTTCTCCAAAGATCGTCATCTGATCCTGCCCCAGGGCACACGACTGGATGGCTTTGTGACGAAAGCCGTGCCAGCCCGCCACTTGAGCCGCAACGGGAGGCTGCGCTTCACTTTCCGGCGTGTCCAATTGCCGCATGGAATCACTCGGCAAGTGGAAGCGGGGCTGCAAGCCGCCAGCGTTCCGAAGACGGACCACCTGAAGATTGACTCAGAAGGGGGCGCGCGTGCCACCACCTCCAAAAAGAAGTACATCATGCCGGCCATCGACGTCCTATTGGCCAGTTCCTCGATCGATGGTGATTCCGGGCAACGGGCCATTCAGGAGGGCAACGGAGGAACCGCCGACCTTGCCGGAGGAGCGGTGCGGGGCGGCGTGGGATTCGGCCTGGTGGGCAGCGTAGCAGCGATGATCGCTCGCTCGCAGGCGCTGACGGCAGGATTTGCGTTTTATGGCGCCGCGTGGGCCGTCTACTCGCACCTGATGGCGCGCGGCAGCAATGTAGTGTTTCCCAAGGATACCGCCATGGAGATCCGCTTCGGCACCCACGAAGGGCATTCCATGGGCGCAGGCAAGTCCAAGACGACGCCTTCCAGCAAAACCACGACGGCGAGCACCTCTTCCACTTAGTTTGTTTGTGTCAAAAAGAAGAGTCATCTCCTGAACGGCCGCCGCGTTCTCAGAATTGGATATGGGAGGCGCTTTCAGAGGGTGTGCCGCGGGGCTAGGAGGAACCTTCCGGCAGCAGTGAAACTTCATCCAGGCGGATAAAGTCCTTAATTACGGTTTCGGGAGAGTCGTCAAGCTCGCGCATAGGGCCGAAATACGCCACCTTGCCCTCCACAAGGAAAACTACCCGGTCCGCCAGCTTGCGGGCCAGCTTCATGTCATGAGTGACCACTACGGAGGTAAGGCCCGTCTGTTTTTTGAGCTTCAGGATTAGGTCGCCGATGGTCTGCGCCATCAAGGGGTCCACCATGGTGGTGGGCTCATCGTAAAGGATGGCTTCCGGCTCGGCGGCCAGCGACCGCGCAATGGCCACGGCGCGCTTCATACCAGTGCTTAATTCCGCAGGCATCACGTCACGGTAGTCATTTAACTCTACCAACGAGAGCATTTCATCCACGCGCGTCTGAATCTGCTCCTCGCTGAGGTCCTCGCCGCGGGCGGCCCGTTCACGCAGCGGGTAGGCCACATTCTCTCCCGCCGTCAGCGAATCGAAGAGCGCTCCGGATTGAAACACCATGGTGACGCGGCGCCGCACATCGACGAGCTCCGCCTCCGTCATGGTGGAGACTTCCCTGCCCGCCACAAAAACCTCTCCAGAGTCGGGCTGCAAAAATGCCAGGATATGCTTCAGCGTAACGCTCTTCCCCACACCGCTGCGCCCCAGCACCACCACCATTTCTCCACGCTGGACTTCAAAGCTGACGTCGATCAGTACGGCCAGATCGCCGAACGATTTGTAGACGTGGCGAAATTCGATATACGGCTGCTCGCGTCTTTCGTCTTTTCTCTCCTCAAGCATCATCAATTCCCGCTGCCTTCCAAAACGATTCCATGCTGCCCATCGCGAGCCGGGTCAAGCCTCCGGCGCGCCGATTCATAATCGGCCGGAGCGTTCATGTTATCAAACATCGAGGGCAAAAAGCCCGCCCGAGCCAAGTCACGCCAGGGAATGATTTCACAGTCCACTTTGGAGAAAAAACTCCTCAACCTGAAGTCGCCCGCAGCCAAGCTTGAGCGGACGACCCATCGTGCCCGACGGCGATATACCGCGCAGAGCGTCTGGAGCCGGCCGTCTCTCGTCTCCGGCACCGTGGCGTCAGCTCCCGTTACAAAGGCGCGCCGGGCAACATACCTCAGCAGCCTGCAGCTTACAAAGGGCATGTCACAGCCCAGAAACAGGTTGTACTCCGTGCGAGTGTGCGAGAGGCCCGTGTAGATTCCGCCCAGCGGGCCGCAGCCGGGCACGAGATCAGGATACAGACCAACGCCAAGTTCTATGGTGTCATCTGGTTGAAACCCCGCCACGGCCGCCCGGCTGGCAACTCGTCCCAGTAGGCTCGCTTGGCGCGCCAGCATTGTTCGGCCTTCCAGGATCAGACCGGATTTGGCCCGCCCCATGCGCCGGCTGGCGCCACCAGCCAGCACAAAACCCGTCAATTGCGGAATGCGGTTGTGCATGGTTTGTCTTTGGAATTAGATACCCGAGAATCCCCGTGGCTTCTCCAGCCAAGCCGCAAAAATCCATTATACGCGTGACGCCCGCCCTCCAGGCGCGTGAAAAAGGAACCGATAAGCCTTTTACTTTAATGCAGATAGGAAGCGCCTGCGCCCGGGCTTGCGACAATAATGTGAAAAAATGGTTGCGTTAATAATAACTTGTGGTACATTCGGCCCAGATGGATGACCGCAAGTCCAATGCCATGATGTGGCTAGAAAGAATCCGCAGCAAACGCCTTAGCAAGTGGTTAGCGGTTGCTGTGATCGCCTTCGCGGCAGCCGAAGCTTCCTTTCTGATCGCTATCCTTCACCGCAAAAACCTCGCTGAGCAATCTTTGGCCAGGGAATGCCATTTGGCGCTAAAAGAAGCCAAAACCATTGCTGCCAAGCGCGAGATCTATTCAGCAAAGGAACTACCCCCTCGAACTACTTTCAGCGAATTCCTGCAACATCAGGGCCTTGAAGTAGCCACCATCCAGGAGCTTGTTCAGGACACTCGCCCGGTTTATAACTTGGCTCAGGTCCGCGCTGGAAACCAGGTCACACTGGTAACCTCCGGGGCGGGAACGCTAAGAGAGGTCGGTTACGAGACCGACCTTAACCACATGCTGTGGATCAAGAAGGAGGCTGATGGCTTCCACGCCAGCCTCGCGACAATTCCTTTTGAGGTGAATGTTTCGGGTGTTAGCGGAACCGTTCACAGTTCTCTTTTCGAGGCGGTCGAGAACGCCGGCGAGCACGACCAGTTAGCCCTGAAGATTGCCGACATCTTCGGTTGGGACATTGACTTCAATACCGAGACCCAAAACGGCGACAAGTTCGAGGTCCTGGTCGAGAAGAAATTTCTGAACGGCAAGTTCACCAGCTACGGGCGGATCTTGGCCGCGGAATACGACAACGCAGGCCACCGCTATCAAGCCGTGTTGTTCCATGAGCCTTCCGGGGACTCCGCCTATTACGCGCCCAGCGGGAAGGCGCTCAAGAAAGCCTTTCTGCGTTCTCCCCTAAGGTTCGCCGCACCCATCACCTCCCGCTTCAGTTATCACAGGTTTCACCCCATCCTGAAACGTTATCTTCCGCATCTTGGCATCGATTACGGAGCCCCGGTGGGAAGCAAAGTGCAGGCCGTGGCTGACGGCCGCGTGGATTTTGCCGGTTGGGACGGCGGCGGTGGCAAAGAAATTAAGCTGCATCACGCTCGCGGATATGAAACCTACTATCTGCACCTCTCCCGCATCCTGGTCCATGGCGGCCAGCACGTCCATCAAGGCCAGGTCATTGCACTGACCGGAGCTACAGGTCTGGCGACAGGACCGCACCTGGATTTTCGAATCTCCCAAGACGGCAGGTTCCGCAATTTCCTGGCTCTCAAGCTGCCGCCGGCACATTCGGTCGCCCCAAAGGACTGGGCGGCGTTTGAGAAGGTGCGCGGAAGCGTACTTCCCAAGCTGGCAGCCCTGCGTGGGGGAGCCGGCAAGGTTGAGCAGGCCGCACTTCAGGCGCAACCCTCCACCCTCGCGGCTGGGCGTTAACGGGCGAGAGTCCGGCGTGCTCATGGTCCAGCTTCCGCTCCAAAGCCTTTTCCGTCCGCAATAACTACTCGCGTACAGTTTTTCGATTGAGACCGGTCAGCAGGTAGGCAGGGCCACCGGTGAAACTCGGATGGTAGAGGACGGTTTTGCCGTCTTCCCGCGGAAGGGTAAAGGCATGGCTGTCCGGCTCCCCGGAGCCACTCGGAACCTGGAAAATTTGGTCGTCCAGAAATTCCGGCCAGTTCTTTTCCATGCGCTGGCGGAAGAGTTTGAGGCTGGGCTTGGAACTCTTTAGAAACTGCCGCGGCTCAATCAGCGAATACGCTTCCCGAAAATCATGCAGGTGCAGTGCGGCAATAAACCGGTAAAGAGTGTAATCCGGGTTGCGAGCGTAATCGGTTTTGACCGACAAGTAAGCGCTGCCTCTCCACATATAAATGCTCGCCTCCTGGAAACCCCGTCGGCTCGCTCCCGGCCCTTTGGGAAAGATCAGTAACCCGGGATCGGCCCGCCCGGAAACGATCATCTCCGGGAAGCCACCACCCTCTATCTTCTTGAACTGCACGGCGCCGTAATCGAAACCTGTATAGAGACTGGAATCCGCCCGCGCATCCCAGAGCTTTACCGCCGCATGATTCTGGAATCGAAAGATGATCGGATAGGGCACCGCAGTCAC
>JBJKQF010000194.1:0-4352 GCA_046705545.1 Terriglobia bacterium | reverse complement strand
GTTCCTGGTCAGATGCGCGAATCCTGTGGTCGCGGGCTGAAATTCCTTTCTCCCGCGGTTTTCTTTTTACGAGCGGCCACACCCAGCGGCGGATCGCCGCAAAAATAAAGGCGCCAGCAATCGCGGCGTAGAAGAGAAAAATCAGAATGGTAAAGATCCCTGCAAAATCATCCATGGAGTTCCGGGTTCCGTTTCATGACGTTCTACTTAATTAGATGCAGCTTGTCTACGCACGTGACGCCAGAAGGCGTGTAAAATTTGGCCGGTTTTTGGAGATTTCAATTTCGGGCCAATAAGCACCTCTCTTTGAACAGTTTGGAATGCCACAGACCCTTGGGGCTTGGAGCCCGGCGCGGCGCAACCTTCCCAAGTCGGGCAGGACAACTTTGCATGGGCACGTGGAAGACAACAGAAATGCCAATGGACTTAAGAGTTGCGATTGTGGGGCCGGGACGCTTGGGCCAGGCCATGGGAAGGGCGTTGCGCGAAGCTGGAATCCCCATCCAGTTTGTTGCTGCGCGGCGAATTGAGAAAGCCAGAAGGGCCGTGCGCTTTATCGGAGGCGGCAAAGCTACGACACTCGATTGTTCGCGCTTGGCTGAGGCTGAAGTCATCCTGATTGCAACCACCGACTCCGCGATAGAGTCCGTGGCGCGCCGAGTAGCGCTTGGCCAGGAGGATTGGCGTAAGCACATTGTCCTGCACACCTGTGGGTCGCTGCCCGCTTCTCTGCTGAAACCATTTAAAGAGCGTGGCGCGGCGATTGGATCTCTTCATCCCTACCAGACCGTTGCGACGCCGCAGGCGGGCGCTTGCAGCCTGGTGGGCTGTTATTGGGCGGTGGAAGGCGATCCACGCGCCAAGGCGCTTGCCAGGCGCTGGGTGAAGAAGCTTCAAGGAACTGCGTTCGATATCGCGGCGAAGGCAAAACCGCTTTATCACCTTAGCGCTTTCCTGGTGTGTCCGACCGTTGTGGCGCTTTTGGAACATTCGGACCGGCTGTTGCGGCAGGCGGGCGTGCCGGGCAAGGTGGTCCGGCCCATGCTCACCCAGTTTGTTTGGGAGACGGCAAGAAACTTTTCGGTGCTGGGCGGGCGGAAAGCCCTCACCGGGCCGGCCGTGCGTGGCGACTGGGAAACCCTGGAGAAGCACGTCGCGCAACTTCGCCGATTTGCGCCGGAGGTTGTTCCGGCTTACCGGGAATTGTTGGGCCTCATGCTGCGGCTTGCGGGAGTGAAACCGGGAAAGCCCTTGCGCGGCTTGTAATTCTTCATAAGGCAGCATTGCACTCATTGAGAAAACAAAAAGGGCGGGGAATTGATCCCCGCCCCTCTTGTTTTCGTTGCTGTTGTTTTCTGCTGACTGGCGGAAAATATCCGCCCTCAGCCTAGTACATTCCACCGCCCATGCCGGCGCCCGGAGGCATGGCAGGAGCCTTCTCTTCCTTCTCTGGAATTTCGCTGATCAGTGCCTCGGTCGTCAGGAGCAGGGAGGCAATGGACGCTGCGTTCTGGAGTGCGGAACGAGTGACTTTGGTGGGGTCGATAACGCCGGCCTCGACCAGATCCCCGAAGGTTTCGGTCTGGGCGTTGAAGCCGAAGTGGGAGTTGGAGTTAGACCTTACCTTCTCCACAACCACTGCGCCTTCCCATCCGGCGTTGGAAGCAATCAAGCGGACGGGCTCTTCGACCGCTCGCTTTACGATGTTGATGCCGATCTGCTCATCTTCGTCTGCCTTGAGTTTTTCAAGCGCAGGAAGCGAGCGGAGCAGGGCAACACCGCCGCCCGGAACGATGCCTTCTTCAACGGCAGCCTTGGTGGCGTGCATGGCGTCTTCAACGCGAGCTTTCTTTTCCTTCATCTCGGTTTCGGTCGCCGCGCCCACTTTGATTTGGGCAACGCCGCCCACCAGCTTGGCCAGGCGTTCCTGGAGCTTTTCGCGGTCATAGTCCGAAGTGGTTTCCTCGATCTGAGCGCGAATCTGCTTCACCCGGCCTTCGATCGCTTCGGTCTTGCCGGCGCCTTCCACGATGGTGGTGTTGTCCTTGTCCACGGTAACCTTGCGAGCTTTGCCGAGGTCCTCGAGCTTGATATTCTCAAGCTTGATGCCGAGGTCTTCGGTGATGGCCTTGCCGCCGGTCAGAATGGCGATATCTTCCAGCATGGCCTTGCGGCGGTCTCCGAAGCCCGGCGCCTTGACGGCCGTGCATTGCAGGGTTCCACGCAGCTTGTTGACCACCAGGGTGGCCAGCGCTTCGCCTTCGACTTCTTCTGCAATGATCACCAGGGGCTTGCCGGACTTGGCAATCTGCTCGAGCAGCGGAAGCAGGTCTTTCATGGCGCTGATCTTCTTCTCGTGAATAAGAATCAGCGCGTTTTCAAGGACGCATTCCATCCGCTCGGGGTCAGTCACGAAGTACGGGGAAAGGTAGCCACGGTCAAACTGCATACCTTCGACTACTTCTAGCTCCGTCTCCATGGTTTTGGACTCTTCCACCGTGATCACGCCGTCTTTGCCGACTTTCTTCATGGCTTCGGCGATGATCGTGCCGATGGTGTAATCGTTATTGGCCGACACCGCGCCGACCTGGGCGATCATGGAGCCCTCCACGGGTTTGGAGATCTTCTCCAGTTCGCCTTTCACATGCTTTCTGGAACCGTCCTTCTGAGTTTCATCGTATCCGGCAATGGTGCGAACCGCAGTTTCGATGCCCCGTTTGATAGCCATAGGATTGGCGCCCGCTGCCACGTTCTTGACGCCTTCACGGAAGATCGCCTGGGCCAGAACGGTGGCGGTGGTGGTGCCGTCGCCGGCCACGTCGGAGGTCTTGGAAGCAACTTCCCGGACCATCTGCGCGCCCATGTTTTCGAGCGAGTCGGGCAGTTCGATCTCCTTGGCCACCGTCACGCCGTCTTTGGTAATCGTGGGTGAGCCGAACTTCTTGTCGAGAACCACGTTGCGGCCTTTGGGGCCCAGCGTGACTTTTACGGCGTCCGCGAGCTTATTCACGCCTCGCAGAATCGCCTGGCGGCTCTCCTCGCCATGTACAATTTGCTTTGCATTCGCCATCTTTAAATCCCTCCAAATTTTCCCGCCCCGCGGCTTCGTTGCCTGTTAGCGGTCTCTAGAATTTTTGATGCGCAATCTTGCCGATCTCTTAAGTACCGGCTATTTCTTGCTCCCGGCAGCGCTCTTGGCCGCTTCGAGGACGCCGAGAATCTCATCCTCGCGCAGGATCAGGTATTCCTGGTCGTCGATTTTGATGTCGTTCCCGGAGTATTTTCCAAACAGAACGCGATCTCCCGCCTTCACGTCGAGAGGAATGAGCTTGCCGTCTTCCGTCTTCTTCCCGTTTCCAACCGCGACAACCTCGCCTTCCTGAGGCTTTTCTTTTGCCGTGTCAGGTATGATGATTCCACCTTTCACGGTTTCTTTCTCTTCCACCCGCTTAATCAAGATCCGGTCGTGCAATGGCCGTAACTTCATTTTCAACCTCTCCTTTCTATTTTCCCAAGTTTGTTGCGTTCACGCACACCAATGCCCCAGCGCCCAGGACGGGCGGGGGCGAGATGATTCCACCAGTTTTCCTATTTAAATGAAATGAAAGCACTTACTTATTCACATTGAACGCCATATTAAATTAGCACTCTCGGTCGACGAGTGCTAATTTATAATATTGACCCTTCGCTGTCAAGCCCTTCTGGGTTTTGCCAAGAGGGGTTAATAGCCGGGCTGGAGGGCCGGCAGATGCTCCGGTCGTCGCGATAAGAGAAAGGTATAATAGCAAAAAATGACGATGGGACCGATTCAAAGGGCGTGCTCGCCGAACTCGCCTTCGGCGGTGTCCAGGAGGAAGCATTTGGCGGGAACGGATCTTAAGGTCTTTACCTTGGGTATTGGGGTGATGTTCTTGTTATGCTTAGCCGCTCCGTCGCGTGCGGGTTCTTTCGGCAAGCGCGGCAGGGAGGTTGCCTCCCTTTCTCTTCTCCACATGTGGAATTGGGCACCTTTCCCAAGTTCCGGAACTCCCCAGCCAAACGCGGATACGGAGGATGCCAAGACCAACGGAGGGGCGATTCGAACCGCTCTGGAAGCGGCCAGGACCCCAAGTCTGGAGGCTCTTGCCAGCTCCCTCGGAATAACCGCAGGGGAGGTCGGCAGCGAGCGTTTCGGCTCTTCCCAAATTGGAATGAAGGTTGTGGGAGACCTGGACGGGGATGGTGTTCCCGAGGTCGCGGTCAATTGGCAACCCCGAAAACGGAACGCGGGAGCCTCGCCCGAACCCGGTACAAACCTCTATCTGCTATCTTGGAACGGTGACTCATGGCAGGCGTCACGTTTGTTCAAGGCA
>JBJKQF010000193.1:0-26546 GCA_046705545.1 Terriglobia bacterium | reverse complement strand
CGTTGACCAGCTGGCGCCTGTCTTGGAGTCGATCCTTTCGCCGGAAACGCTGAAGGATATCCAGGCGATCTCGCAAAGCGACGAAAGAACATTCCATTTTCCGGAAGAACTGTGGGTGAAAACCATTTACGAATTTGCCGCCTCTTATCACCACACGGTCATCAATCGGGACCACCTTCTTCAGGCCCTGACTCCTCTCTATCGCGGGAAAATATGCTCGGTTTTGCTGGAGGAGCAGCGGGCTGACGCGGAACAGATTGAGAAAACACTCGAGGACTTGTGCCAACAGTACGAAAAGCTTAAGCCCCGCCTGACGGAACGGTGGACCCAGAAAGCATGAGGTGAGATATGGGAGACCTTGTCTTAAATACGCTGAGCCATACCTTCAAAGGATTCTTTGATGCCGCGGCCATTTTCCTGCCGCGAATCCTGTCCATGCTGGTGATCATCATCTTGGGCTTCGTGGTGGCGATCTTTTTCAAAGCCATGATCCGCCGGATTTTCAGCATCGAGAAGTTCCGCAAATACTGCGATTCCGCAGGGCTGACCCAGATGATGCACAAAGCCGCCCTGCCGCCCCCGGATGTTTTTCTGGGAAAGTTGATCTTCTGGGTGATCTGGCTGGTCTTTATCGTCCTGGGAATCAATGCGCTTGAAATCTCCGCGTTGCAGGACCAAATCTCCAGATTCTTTTTGTTTTTGCCGCAGATCTTCGTGGCTTTGGTGGTCCTATTTGTGGGGCTGCTGATCGCGAACTTCTTTTCCCGCGCCACCTTGCTGGCCGCGACAAACGCCAATTATCCTTCCGCACGGTTCCTGAGCGGCACGGTTCGGCTGTTGATCCTCATTTTTGCCGTGACTATGGCGCTGGAACAGATCGGCCTGGGGCGGCGTGTGGTCCTGATCGCGTTTTCGATCGCCTTTGGAGCAGCCATGATGGGAGCCGCGATCGCCTTTGGACTGGGGGGCCGTGACGTCGCGCGGCGGATGCTCGAAAGGCACTTTCTGCACCCCGAAGAAAAGGAGAAGGATGAGGACATTTCTCCGCTCTAAAGCCCTCTGCGCCGCCCTCCGGGCCGAAAAAGCCTTTCCTGCTCCTGCCCTGTAGGCGCCCGGCGCGCCGGCCCGGCGGGGTTTGCTTTTCTCCTTGCCCGCCTCCAGTCCGGAGAAATTCCACCGCGAGGGCTTCTTGGCGCTCAGAAAGAACCTGCTATAATAAACGCCAAGAGGGCCAAAATAGCTTATGAAACTTGGCGTGGATTTTGGCACAACCAGAATCGTGGTGGCCTTCGCCGACCGGGGCAACTACCCGGTCGTGGTCTTTGAGGCCCCGGACGGGGGTGCGCGGGAGTGGTTTCCGCCCCTGGTTGCCGTCCAGGGGGGCGAGCGCCGCTATGGTTGGGAAGCCTGGGCCGCTCAAGAGGAGCCGGGCTGGACAACCGTGCGCTCCTTGAAGCGCGCGACGGAGGTGGCGGGTCCAAACACCCTGGTGGACATTGCGGGCGAGATGATCGCCATGCAGGACCTGCTTCGCGAGATGATCTCGGCGCTCCGGACCAGCCTGCTGGAACACTCGACACTCCAGGCCGCCGAGGGCGAAACGCTCGACGTGATGCTGGGCGTCCCCGCCAATGCCAACACCAACCAGCGTTTTTTGACCGCAGAAGCCTTCCGGCAGGCAGGCTTCAACGTGCTGGGAGTGCTCAACGAGCCTTCCGCTGCCAGCATCGAGTTCGGCCACCACAAGCGGACTTCCCAACAGTTCAAAGAAAAGATGCGCATTCTGGTTTACGATCTGGGCGGCGGCACTTTTGATGCCTCACTGGTTGAGCTCGATGCGCGTGAGCACGCCATAATTTCCTCGGAAGGAATTCCCGCTTTGGGCGGGGACGATTTTGATGAAGTTCTTGCGGGCCTGGCACTTGAGGCGGGCGAGGTCAGCGCCACTGAGCAGGAGAGCCTTTCCCAGGCCGAAACCTTCCGCCTGCACGAGGAATGCCGGGAGAGGAAGGAAGCTCTGCATCCCAACACCCGAAGGATTGTGATCGATTTAGGCGACGTGCGGAAGGGCTGGCCGCAGGTAACGGTGACGACGAGCGATTTCTATGACCGCTGCCGGCCCTTGGTCGAGGAGACCTTGCACGCCACGGAAGACTTGCTCCAGGCTCACGGGCAGGGGTTGGACACCAAAAATCCCGGGCCTTGGCAGGGTGAAGATGCGCGCCTGGAGGCCCTCTACGTGACGGGTGGAGGAAGCGAGCTGCCGCTGGTGTCCCGCATGCTCCGGGAGGTCTTTGGACGCCGGGTGCGGCGTTCGGCGTACACCCGCGCAGCAACCGCCATCGGCTTGGCCATTCAGGCGGACGCTACGGCCGGCTACGTTTTGCGCGATAAATTTACGCGCCACTTTGGAGTCTGGCGGGAAGCGGATGCGGGCCGCAGCGTTATCTTTGACCCGCTCTTTCCCAAGGGAACCACTCTTCCCGGTCCCTCTGACCCGCCGCTCATCAACGCCCGGCGCTACTCGCCCGTCCATAACATCGGCCATTTTCGTTACCTGGAATGCACCCACCTCACGGCAGATGGGCGTCCTGCAGGGGACATTACCATCTGGGATGACATCCTCTTTCCTTTTGACCCCGCGTTGCAAAACGATTCCGAGCTTGACCGGCGGCCGGTCACTCATCTGAATCACGGCCTCAGCCGGGAAGCGGAAGAGAGTTATTCCTGTGACCGGAGCGGCGCGGTGACCGTGACAATTGCCAACCTTTTGGATGGTTACAAGCGCAGCTACCGGCTGGGCCGTTGGGCGGCTTCAGAACCGCTGGTCGTTCCCGGACGTAAGAAAAAACCTCGGACTAGGAAGTAGCGCCGGAGATTATAGGATCGGGGGATGGCGCGTGGCGGGTGTGTTGTGCCTCTGTGCGCGGGAGGGGCTGAAACACCCTTCTCAGCGAGCGTCCTTATCCTTCACTCCAGAACCGTCGCCGGCCATCCCTGCGCGGCGAGGAGTCTGCTGTTTGCCGGGGATCAACTCCGGAGAGCACTAGTTTTTCGAGTGGGGCCGTTCATGGAAGGCTGGCGGGCAAAACTCCAGCCGGAGCGTTAAGGAGAAAAACGATGCGAGTGGCAATCGGTGCAGACCACGCTGGCTTCCCCCTGAAAGAGGACGTCGCGAAAGAGCTCCGGAAACTTGGCCAGGATGTTCTGGACCTCGGGGCGCACCGCCTGGAACCCGCTGACGATTATCCGGACTTTGCGCGGGCGGTGGGGCTGGCGATTATCGGCGGGCAGGCGGAGCGCGGGATTCTAATCTGCGGCAGCGGCGTGGGCGCCTCCATTGCTGCGAACAAGATGCCCGGCATCCGGGCTGCTGTCTGCCACGATACCTATTCCGCACACCAGGGCGTTGAGCACGACGACATGAACGTGTTGGTGCTGGGCAGCCGCATCATCGGGAC
Source organism: Terriglobia bacterium (assembly GCA_046705545.1). GTDB lineage: Bacteria > Acidobacteriota > Terriglobia > UBA7540 > UBA7540 > JAMCXS01. Next base: position 23,085 of record JBJKQF010000193.1, on the reverse strand, counting down.
GGAGCTTGCCCACGAGCTGGTGCGCGCTTTCCTGAGCGCGCAGTTCTCCGGCGAAGAGCGCCATAACCGCCGTCTCTCCAAAGTCAAAGCTATCGAGGACGAATTCCAGGCCAGGAAGTAGGCACTGAGTTCCCGCCGCTTCAAAGCGACTTCTCCAAAGGCCATTCGGGGCCGCCAACTTACTGCCTTCCTTTTACGGCAGGCGGGCAAGGAAGCGCAGGCGTACGTAATCGACGGTCCAACGCCCGTCGGGGTCGCACAGGGCCGGGCGTAGCAGGCTGAGAACTTCTTCAAGGGCGGCGAGGCGCTCAGGCGCCGGCAGCTCCTGGAAGAACGGAGCGGCAAAAGTCTCCAGCCAGCCACGCATATCGGTGGGAAGCCGGGTAGGCCGTGGAATCAATTCCATCGATTCCACGCGGAAACCGGCGCGCTGAAGCTTGGCCTGATACTCCGCTGGGGTGGGGAAATACCATGGCGTGACTGCCTCGATCCCCCTCCTCTTCAGCACAGCCCGCAGAGCCACAGTAATGGCCGCCACGTTGCCATGCCCGCCGAATTCCGCAGCAAAGCGGCCACCCGGCCGCAAGGCGCGCCGCACGCCTTGAAGCACGGCGTCGGGGTCTCGCTTCATCCAATGCAACGCAGCGTTTGAGAACGCCGCATCGAACTCATCCTGGAATTCCAGGCGAGCGGAGTCCATCAGGCGTGCATCAACGCCACGCTGCTGCGCGGCGCGAACCATATCCTGCGCTGCGTCCACGCCAACCACTGTGGCGCCTGAGGCTGCCAGTCTTTCCGAGAGGACCCCGTCGCCACAGCCGAGGTCCAAAATGCGCTCACCGGCCTGCGGCCGGAGAAGCTCCAGGACCGCCTCTCCCAACGCGGGCACAAAGCTCGCGTGCTCGGAATACCGCTCGGCTTTCCACTCCTGGCCTTTTACTGAACTCATGCTTCCATACTAAAACAATTTCACAAAATGTTGGAACCTGCACCGGCGGCTGGAAGGCGAGGCGGCACCAACCGAAAGGTGGTAGGTGAATTGAAAGCGAAGGACCAGCTTGCGGAGTTGCACCCGTCAGGAGGTTGCTGAAAAACTCGCCGAAAGACGCCCTCATGGCCTGGCTCCGCTCCGCCTGCGAAAGGGCTCGGTGCGCAGGATAGCGTCTTCGAACACCTTGTTAGGATACAATTCGAAACAAAGGCGGTATGATCATCCGCACGGGGCAAATCCTGCAAAAGGAGTGGCGTTTGCATGTCCAATACCATTGGTGCACAAGATGGTGAAGAGAGAATCAGCCAGGTCCGCGCTCAAATGAAGCAGCGGGGCCTGGAGGCCTTAATCATTTATTCGCAAAGGCGCGGGCACGTTTGCTACGTCTCAGGCTATCGCCCCAATTACCACACCAACAGCGCCGTCGTGCTGCTTGCCGCCGAGGGCGAGCCGACGTTGTGGATCAAGTTTCCGTTTGACCTTCCGCGCGCCAAAGCTTCGAGCTGGCTTCAGGACATTCGTCCCAGCGCTAGGGAAGAAAACGAACATCTGCTGACCCAATGCGCGGAGGAGATCCGTTCCCGAGGCCTCGATCGCTCTCGCCTCGGCGTGGTGGGCTCAGATCTCGCCGTGGATGAATTGTCGCACTCTATGTGGCTGCACCTCTGCGCGCAGCTTCCACACGCCGAGATAGCGCCAGCTTCCGAAACTCTCAACCAAGTGCGCCTGATCAAGAGCAGCCGGGAAATCGAACTCCTCAGGCAGGCATCTCAGGTGGGGGATCAGGTTGCTGAGCGGCTGAAGAGCGCCATCCGCCCTGGCAGAACGGAGTATCAGGCCGCAGTGGAAGCGGCGCACGCGGCGCGACTGGCGGGAGGCGAGTGCGACATCCTGATTTCCAGTGACCCGGCCCGCATGGCGCTGCCTCCCGGCGGCCATGAGTTCAAGCCGGGAAGCAACATCACCTGCGAAATAACCATTCATTTGGCCGACTACTGGATCCAGATTTGCCGGGTGTTTTCGATTGGCAAGGCGTCGCCGGAACAGCGGGAGATCTTCAACATTTGCAGCAAAGCCTATCGGGCGGCTGCGGCAAGCGCTGTGCCCGGCAAAAAAGTCTCAGACATGCTGCGCGCAGCGCATCAGGCCATTGCGGATGGAGGTTACGGGGATTACATTCAGTACGGCGCCGGGCACGGCGTGGGGCTCGATCTGCCGGAACTTTATCCCGTCGAAAAGAACTGCCACGCTGCCGTAGCTCCCGGCATGATCTTCGTGGTTCATCCCGCCCTTTGGGTTCCGCAGCAAGGCGCTGCATTCGTCGGAGGACCCGTTGTGGTTACCCAGGACGCCTCTCCTGTCCTCCCCTTGGATGCTCCACAACCGGAAATCTTTGAGTTGAGTATCAGGTAAGAGTTACGGGGACGGGGTTCTCAGAACAAGCGGAGGCTCGAAACCGCTCTTTGCACGGCGTCGAGTATCGGTGCGGGATAGACGCCAATCCATACCAGCAGAGCCGACAGAGCGCCGAGCAGGCAGCTGGACCCAAAAGAAAGCGCGGGAGGGCCCGCTTCGCCCGTTTCCACCGCAGGGCTGTAGAGGGCAACCAAAATTCGCAGATAGTAAAACAGTCCCACCACGCTGCTCACAATCAAGACAAAGACCAAAGCCCACAAGGCCGATGAAGCTCCGGCGGCCACCAGGAAGAACTTGGCCACAAAGCCCGCGGTCAACGGAATGCCGGCGAGCGAGAGCAGCATCAGCGTAAAGACGCCGGTGAGCAGCGGCCGGCGCCAGAACAGGCCGCGGTAGTCCTCGATCGAGTCCGCGTCCCGGTCGCCGTTTGAAAGCGCGCTGACCACGCCAAAAGCCCCCAGCGTGGTGATGAAGTATGCAATCAGATAGAACGTGACGGCTTCCGCAGCCCGCGCGCCGCCGGCCAGAAAGGCCACCAGCACGTAGCCGAGGTGCGCGATCGAGGAGTAAGCCAGGATCCGCTTGACGTTGTTCTGAAGCAGCGCCAGCAGATTTCCCACGACCATGGAGGCAATCGCAATGATGCTGAAAACCAGGAACACAGCTCCCAGATTCTGCGTCCCGGTCTCATAGAAATACCTCAGCAACAGGGCGACCATCGCTCCCTTGGACACCGTGGCGATAAAAGCCGTCACGGGCGCGGGGGCCCCTTCGTAAACGTCCGGAGTCCACATGTGGAAAGGCACGACGGCCAGCTTAAAGCCGATTCCCGTGACCATCAACGCCAGGCCGGGCAGCAGGAGCGCGTTGCTGTATGAGACGCCTCCAGACAGCATGGCGGCGATCTTCCCAAACTCCATGGTCCCCAGTTGCGCGTACACCAGGGCCATGCCGAAAAGCAGGAAGGCGGCCGATGCAGCGGCCAGCACCAGGTATTTGATGCCGGCTTCAAGAGGCAGCTTGCGGGTGCGAAGATAGGCGCACATCGCATAGAGTGCGACGCTCAAAAGTTCCAGTCCCAGGAAGAAGGAAACAAAATGGCTGCTGGCCACCAACACGGAAGAGCCAAGCGCAGCTACCACGATCAGGATGTAAAGCTCCTCGTGGTAACCAGTCTGTTTTTCCAGGTAGGCGTAAGACATGACGACCGTTGCAAACGTCGCCGCGATGATTAACCCCATGTAAAACAGCGCGTAGCGGTCGATGGTGAGCAGCGGTGTTACCTGAATAGGCGTCAGAGGAGCGGCAACCCAGAGCGAAGCAAAAGCGCCGGCGAGGCCCAGCAAGGTCAGCCACACCGCCAGAGAGTGGCTGCGGCGGATGCACACCGCCAGCATCACTACCACGGCTGTCGCGGTGAGTACCAGGAGAGGAAGAATCGCCGTGAGGCCCGCGCAGGTCAATGTCATCTCCCGTTCACCCCCAGCACCCGGCTACGCTCATCGGGGAGCGGACGCAACGGGGGATTTTGGGTGAGCACCGGCCCGGGGTTTGCATATTCCTGAAGCTGGCGCATGGCCGGCTCAAAAGTTCTCAGCACCGGCTGCGGATAAAGGCCCAGCCAGAGCAGGATGGCCATCATGGGAATCATGATCAGCAGCTCGCGCGCGCTGAGATCGGGAATCGACCACTGGTTGGTGTTCGGTCCGTGAAAGGCGCGTTGGATCACCTTCAAGGCGTAGAGCGTAGAGATCAGGATTCCGATCGTCGCAGCCACGGTCAGGCCGATGCTGACCTTGTAAGTTCCCAGCAGGGTGAGAAACTCGCCGACGAAATCACCGAGGCCCGGCAAGCCGATCGAAGCCAGGGCAAAGAAGAGAGCGGTTCCGCTCATCACCGGAACGGTGGCCCAGAGGCCCTTCAAGCGGTCCATTTCGCGCGTGTGCGTGCGCTCCTGCAATCCGCCCACTAACATGAAGAGGGCGCCCGTGCTGATGCCGTGGGCGATCATGCCGATCAGCGCTCCCTCGAGCGCCAGCTCATTCCAGGCAAAGATGCCGAGCAGGACGAAGCCCAAGTGGCTGACGCTGGTATAGGCCACCAAGCGCTTCAAATCCGTCTGCGCGAAGGCCAGCACCGCACCATAGATGATTCCAATCACCGCCAGCGTCATGGCCACCGGCGCAAATTCATGCGCGGCGCGCGGGAAGAGCGGCACCACAAACCGCAGCATCCCGTACGCTCCGGTCTTTAGCAGCAACCCCGCCAGGATCACACTGCCCGCCGTAGGCGCCTCCGTGTGGGCATCCGGCAGCCAGGTGTGGAAGGGAAACATCGGAAGCTTGACGGCAAAGGCTATAAAGAAACCCAGCATCACCAGCATGGCGGTGTGGGGCGTCAATGCCGTTCCCAGCAAATCTTTGTATTCGAAGGTATAAACGCCGGTTTCGCTGTGGTGCGTGAAATAGAGCGTCAAGATCGCAATCAGCATCAACAGGCCACTGAGCTGGGTGAAAAGGAAGAACTTGACCGCAGCGTAAATCCTCCGCTCGTGCCCCCAGATGGCGATCAGGAAGTACATGGGCACCAGCATCAGTTCCCAAGCAAAGTAAAAGAGGAAGAGATCGACGGCGAAGAAGACGCCCAGGATTCCCGCCAGAATCCACATCAAATTGAAGTGGAAGAAGCCGACGCCTTTCTGAATTTCCTTCCAGGAGATCAGAACGGCCATGATGCCCAACAGGAAGGTGAGCACGATCATGAGAAGGCTGAGGCCGTCCATCGCCAGGTGGAAGTGAATTCCAAACTGCGGAATCCATGTCCAATCTACCTCTTTGATCCAGTGGCCCTGCGAGGTGAGGTGAACGCTGCCCGCATTCTTCTTCCACAGGATCAACGAGAGAACAAAATCGATACTGACCGCGATGAGCGATATCCATCGCGGCAACAGGGAGTTCACCCGGCCGGAAATTCCGGCGAGAACGCCCGCCACCAGCAAAATGACAATGAGCCAGACTAGAATCATAAGAACAACACAATCGCAATAAAGATGATGGAACCCACGGCGATTCCCGCCGCGTAGGTCCGCACACGGCCCGTTTCCGTACCGCGCACGCCGTAATAAAGGAGCTTGGTCAGCCCGGCAATCCCCGTGTAAATGCTGTCGACGAAGTCCCGCCTATCCACATGGGCGATCCAGATGATGGGCCGCACGAAAACACGTTCGTAAAGCCAGTCCATGCCCCAATCCGAATACCAAAAACGGTGGAGAGCTTTCGAGATGGCGGGCGCGGTCAGCGCTTCCGCGTACTCGCGTTTCTGGATAAAGAAGAAGTAAGCCAGGTAAAGACCGATCGCAAAAGCCAGCGTGACGATCGACTCGGAGAGGATCTCGGTCATGCCGCCCGCCGGGCCTTCGGTGAAGACCGGCAAAGCCAGGTGCATGAAGTCCGTGAAGGAGTGGATGTTGCCCAGGAATGCGGGAGTCTCCACAAATCCGCCGACCACCGACAGGATTCCCAGCACCACGCAGGGCGCCATCATGGCCAGTCCCGGACGCTTGTGAACGGGCGTTTTGACTTCTCCGAAGAACACCACAAAGATCAAACGGAAGGTGTACAGAGAAGTCAGCAGGACACCGATCACCGCGGCCAGCCACAGCGCGTGGCTCCCTTGCGCCGAAGCCCAAGTGTCCCAAATGATCAGGCCTTTGCTGTAAAACCCGGCGCTGACCAAAGGCACTCCGGCCAGCGCGCAGCCTGCGGCCAGGAAGGTCCAGAAGGCCAGTGGCATTTCTTTGCGCAGGCCTCCCATTTTGAAAATATTGTGTTCGTGGTGAAGCGACTCAATGATGACCCCGGCGCCCAGGAAGAGAAGAGCCTTAAAGAACGCGTGGGTCATGAAGTGGAAAAGCGCCGCTGACCAAGCGCCCACGCCGAGGGCCAGAAACATGTACCCGATCTGGCTGATGGTGGAGTACGCCAGGATCCGCTTGATATCCGATTGGGTGATGGCGCTGAAACCCGCCAGGATCAGAGTGGCCGCGCCCACAATGCCCACCGCCAACTGGACCGAAGGCGCCAGCGAAAAAAGGATGTGGGTACGCGCGATCAGATAAACGCCCGCCGTCACCATGGTCGCGGCGTGGATCAAGGCGCTGGTGGGCGTCGGGCCCGCCATGGCGTCCGGCAACCAAGTTTGCAGCGGAAGTTGGGCGGATTTTCCCACCGCGCCGCCCAGGAGCAGCGCCGCGGCCAGCACCGCCAGGTGCGAACCCACAGGCCACTCGTGCAGCGCCCGCTGCATGAGGTCCTGAATCTGCAAGGTGCCCAAGTGCGTGAAGAGCAGGAGGAGGCCCAAGGTCATGGCCGTATCGCCCACGCGGGTGACAATGAAGGCCTTGCGCGCCGCGAGCCCGTTGGCCGGGTCACGGTACCAGAAGCCGATCAGCAGGTAACTGCAAAGCCCCACACCCTCCCAACCCAGGAACAGGAGCAGCAGGTTGTTCCCCAGGAGCAGCGTGCACATGGAGGCGACAAACAAGTTCATGTAGGCGAAGAAGCGGCAGTAGCCTTCGTCTTCCAACATGAACTCGGCTGAATAGACATGGATCAAGAAGCCGACAAAGGTGACCACCAGAACCATGAGGAGAGAAAGGGCGTCCAGGTAGAAACCGATTTGCGGCTGGAATCCCCCCACGTCTATCCACGTCCAAAGCACCTGGGTGAAGTTATTGCCAGGGGGAGGAGTGGTAAGGAAGTTGATGGCGATCCCGATGGTGACCACCGCCGATAGAGCGATGGATCCCACGCCGAAGACCGGCACAACCTTCTTGGAGAGACGCTTCCCAAAGATCGCCAATACCAAAAAGCTGGCGATTGGAAAAGCCGGAATCAACCACAACAGGTGAAGCACGTTATCCCCTCATCTCGCTTGCAGCATCCACGTCGAGCGTCTTGAACCGGTGGTAGAGCTGGAGAACCAGAGCCAGCCCCACGGAAACCTCTGCGGCCGCCATAGAAAGAATAAAGATGAACACAATCTGCCCGTCCGGCTGGCCCCATCGGGAGCCCGCCACGACAAAGGCTAAGCCTGCGGCGTTCAACATGATCTCCAGAGACATCAGAACAAAGATCACATTACGCCGGACCAGAAGCCCGGTCAGTCCCAGCGCGAACAAGATCCCCGCCAGGAGCAGCCCCTGATGCATGGGTACTGATGCCATTTCGATTCTCCGTCTTCTCTTGGTTCCGCCGGCCCAGGTGGTAGGCCCCCACAAGCGCGCCCAGCAGCAGCATGGAAGCAAGCTCCACGCCGATCAGGTACGGCCCGAACAGGGTGATGCCCACTTGCTTCGGCTCCATCGCCGCCGCTCCGTACGCCAGAGTGCCCGCGCCGGAAAGTAGGTACGCCACTTCGGCGATAAGAATGGCCGCCAGGATCGAAGGGCCAGCCCACATCCCCGGTTTCTGCCATTCCTTTTCGATTTCCACGGCGTGCTTGCCCAAATTGAGCATCATCACCACAAAAATGAAGAGCACCATGATGGCGCCGGCGTAAACAATCACTTCCAGCGCCGCGATGAACGGTGCGCCCAAAACGTAAAACACCACCGAGACCGAGAGCAGCGAAACAATCAGATAGAGCAGCGCGTGCACCGCGTTCAGCCGGGTGATTGCCAGGACCGTGGAAACAATGGCCACAATCGCCGCTATGTAAAAGACAACGTCCATAAGTTCTTCTTAGCCGCTTGTTAAAAATCCTCTACAACAACTCTTTTTGCAGCAACCTCTCAGGGCAGCAGACGGCGGACATCCACGGGAGCCGACTCGTTTTCAGCTTCGCCCTTGTCTTTCCCGCCGATCTTGACGCCGGCCACTTTCCAGAAGCTGTAGCCGTGATACTTGCCTTCCCCGCTGATCAGCAGGTCTTCTTTCTCATAAACCATGTTCTGCCGCTTGTACTCGCCCATTTCAAAGTCCGGCGTCAGCTGGATGGCGTAAGTAGGGCAAGCCTCCTCGCAGTATCCGCAGAAGATGCAGCGCGAAAAGTTGATCCGGAAGAACTCCGGATAACGCCGTCCCGTTTCATCTTCAGTGGCCTGCAAGGCGATGCAATCCACCGGGCAAGCCACGGCACAGAGGTGGCAGGCGACGCAGCGCTCTCCCCCGTCGGGGTCGCGGCTGAGGATGATCCGCCCCTTGTGGCGCGGAGGAAGATACGGCTTCTGCTCGGGATACTGGACTGTCTCCCGGGGCTGGAACGTATGCAGAAAAACGTTCCACAGCGTTCTAATCACACTCAGCATTCAATAACTCCTGCCTTCGTCACTCCGCTCCTGTCGCGCTATTTAAGGGCCAGCACAAGTGCGCCCGTCACCAGCAGATTGGCCAACGCCAGCGGCAACATGATCTTCCATCCCCAAGCCATCAACTGGTCAAACCGCGGGCGCGGCAAGCCAGCCCGCAGCAGAATAAAGAAAACGATAAAGAAAAATGTCTTGATCACAAACCACGCAAGGGGCGGCAGCCAGGGTCCCAGCCACCCTCCGAAAAACAGGATGGAAATCAGGGACGAGATCAAGACCACTCCCATATATTCTCCGACAAAAAACATGCCGAACTTCATGCCTGAGTATTCGGAGTGAAATCCCGCCACCAGTTCGCTTTCCGCCTCCGCAAGGTCAAAAGGAAGCCGCCGCGCTTCCGCAATCCCGGCGATCATAAAGAGCACGAAACCGAGAAACTGCGGAACCACAAACCACATCTTCTGCTGGGCCTCGACAATGTCCTTGAGGTTGAAAGACCCGGCCATCAGCACCACACCCATCAGCGACAGCCCCATGAACACTTCATAGCTGAGCATCTGCGCGGAGGCGCGCAATCCGCCCAGCAGCGAGTACTTACTGCCGGAGGACCATCCGCCCAGAACCACGCTGTAGACTCCCAGCGAGGACATTCCCAAAAAGAAGAGCAGGCCGATGTTCAAGTTGGCGACGATGATCGAGGAGGTGAAAGGGATCACCGCAAAACTCATCAGAACGGTGATCATCACAATCGTGGGTGCAAGAACAAAGACCGGCTTGTCCGCAAAAGGAGGAATCCAGTCTTCTTTGAAGAAGATCTTGATCATGTCCGCCACAACTTGCAGCAAGCCAAACGGCCCCACGCGGTTCGGCCCGTAGCGGTCCTGCCAGAGGGCCAGCAGCCGCCGTTCCAGCCAAATAAGGAACGCCGCCAGGTTTAGAACCACAAACAGGACGCCAGCAATAACCAGGATGTAGAAAAGCGTCGTATTCATAACCGTGAAAGTTTAGACCACGCCGGCAGCCCCGCTCCTTCCAGCGGAACCAGGCCGGCGGGAAGTCCGGCAATTCCTTTTGGCAGGCCGGGCTGAATCGCAACTGGAAAACGATGCGCGCCTCCGCCCAGGGTCAGCTCAACCTGATCCCCTTCCTTAACCTGAAGACGCCCGGCGTCTTCAACGTTGATAGCCAAGTAAGGCTTGGGAGCGAGCTGAGCAATCGCCGGTGCCTGGCGGCTCAACTCTTCCGAGCCAAAAATGTGATAGAGCGGAACCAGCATCCATTCGTCCGCGCGCGCCTCAAAGGCTTTGGGAACGGCGCTGAAAAACGTTCCGTTGCCGGCTGCCGCAGGCTCAATCAAGCGCACGCCGGGATCTCCGCCGCGCAGCGGACCGTCAATCTCGCTTTGGAATTTGTTCAGCGACTGAATCGAATTCCAGCCCGGCTTCCAAAAGAACGAGGTGAGGGCCGGAGGCGGCTGATCGGGATAACCTTCCATTGAAAAGGACAGCGCCGAGTCCGGGTCTTCCGGCGGCTTGGGCTCGCTGACGTTGATGTTAGCCAGCATGGCGGTGCGCCCGCTGTAGCGGTGCGGGAAGCGCGGAATCTTTTCACCCAGCTCGCGGAAACTTGCGGCAGGCGCGGCTTCCGTGATTTTTGCAAGCGCGGGAATCCCCTGCGCGGCGGCAGCCACCACGGAGTCAAGATTCTTCCAGGCCTCCGCTTCGCGGCGGCCGGCGGCCCTCAGCAGATCGATCAGCCACCGCCAACTTTCCTGGATGTCCTCTTTAGGAACGTACGCCTGGAAGAACCGCTGGGCGCGCCCTTCGTTGCTAACCAGCGTACCGTCGGACTCCGCAAGCGCCCCGGCAGGCAAGGCCAGTTTGGCTTTTGCCGCCGTGGGGGTTGAGAGGTAATCGATCACAATCAAGTGCTGCGCCGCGTCTAGAAAGCGGTCAACGGCCGGCTCCGGCGCCCGCAGATACAAATCGTTTTCCAGGATGACGACGGTGTCCGCTTGGCCGTCCTGAACCGCCTTGAAGGCCGCGCTCAAATTTCCGCCACCGATCAGTCCCACGCCCAAAGTGTTTGCTTCCGGCATGGTGAAGCTCAACCCCGCCGCCCGGCCGTCCTTGGCAAGCGCTCGCGCCACATTCGCCGCCGCCTGAATTACCGCCTCATTGTTCGAGCTGGGCCCGTAGATGATCAGCGGCCGCTTGGCGGCCTTGAGAGCCTCAGCGATCTGCCCGGCCAGCGCGCGTTGTTCAGCGGCCAGGTCTGCAACGCCAGGAGCTTGCGGGTCCAGCGCGTGGGCAATCGCAAAGCCCAGCCGGGCCAGGTCATCCGGAGCCGCGCGGTAGGTTGCGCTTGCCACGTCATCAAGCCGTGTGGCCTTGGGAGCGGCAATAAACAGTGGACCTTTCTCCTGCTGGACCGCCTCCCGCACCGCATGATCCAGCCAGCGGGGGATCTTCAGCTTGTCGGTAAACTCCATAGGCTGCTGGCGCACCGATTGGCGCAGGGCCAGAGCCATTCGCGGCGCCACGTTGGTGACGTCCTCGCCGAGGATCAGCACAGCGTCGGATAGCTCCATCTCGCGGAGCGACGGAGTACGCGCCGGACCTTTCCGCAAAATCTCCGCCATCAGGGAGACCAAGCGCGCGGACTCATCCGAGAGGCCGCTGAAAAAGCGCTCCGGGCCCACCAGCGTGCGCAGGGCAAAGTTGGCTTCCACAGAAGCCCGCGGCGATCCGATGCCGATCACTTTCTGGTTGCCGGCAAGCACGCGGCCCAACTGCTCCAGCGCCTTCGCCTTCGGAACGGGTTTCAGCTTGCCGTCCTGGCGGGCAAGCGTTTGCTTGATTCTCTGCTCGCTGGCCACAAACTCATAGCCAAAGCGCCCGCGGTCGCACAGGAAGTAGCCGTTCACCTCGCCGTTATAACGGTTGAGGATGCGGCGCAGGGTGCCGTAACGCTCTCCGGTGGTGGTATTGCATCCCAGTCCGCAGTGCATGCACACCGACGGCGACATCTCCAGGTCCCACTTGCGGGTGTAATGCTTCTTGAGGGTCTTGTCGGTAAAGACTCCGGTCGGGCAAATCTCCACCAAGTTGCCTGCAAACTCGTTTTCCAGAATGCCGTCTTCGTGCCGTCCGAAAAAGACGTTGTTCCGCGAGGCAAAAGCGTCCAGGTCGCGGCCGCCGGCATACTCCCGGTAATACCGCACGCACCGGTAGCATTGAATGCAGCGGTTCATCTCATGGTTAAGCAGCGGACCAAGATATTGGTTGCGGAAGGTGCGTTTGGGATAGACGGTGCGGCGGTAATTGTGGCCCGTCATCACCGTCATGTCTTGAAGGTGGCATTCGCCTCCCTCGTCGCAGACCGGACAATCGTGGGGATGGTTCAGCATCAACCCTTCCACAACCCCCGAGCGAAAGTCGGCCGCGTCAACGTCCTTGATGGAAATTCTCAACCCTTCCGACACCGGCGTCATGCAGGACATCACCAGACGCCCGCGCGTGTCATTCTCATCCTTAAACTGCTTGACGGCGCACTGGCGGCAAGCGCCCACTGAGCCCAGAGCCGGGTGCCAGCAGAAGTACGGCAGATCGAATCCCAACTCCAGGCAGGCCTGAAGAAGACTCTGGTCCGCGCGCACCTCATACGATTTCCCGTCTACAAAAATCTTCACCACTGCTATCTCCAGGGGCACCGCTTTTCACGAATGTGCTGCATGAAATCCTCGCGGAAGTACTTCAAAGCGCTTTGCAAAGGCTCCACGGCGCCGGGAGCGAGCGCGCAGAAGGTGTTGCCGGGAGCCGCGAACCGGCACAGGAACGCCAACTTCTCAAGATCAGGCTCAATCCCTTGTCCTTCTTCCAAACCCTTCAGAATTCGCTCCGCCCAGGAAAGGCCGCTCCAGCACGGCGTGCACCAGCCGCAGGATTCCTGCGCGAAAAAGTGCTCCAGGTTATGCACCATCCCCACTGGACAGGTTCGGTCGTCCATGACAATCATGGTGCCGGTGCCCATGCGGCTGCCAGCCTTCTGGACTTCAGTAAAGTCCATCTTCAGATCCAGGTGTTCTTCCACCAGAAAATCCGTAGAGGCTCCGCCGGGCAGCAGCCCACGGAATTTCAACCCTTCCTTCATGCCGCCGGCGTGCTCTTCCAGAATCTCGCGGATGGTGGTTCCCATCGGCAATTCCCAAACGCCCGGCCGCTTGACCTTGCCGCTGGCACCGTAGAGCTTGGTGCCGGCGTCATCCGATTTACTGAGGCCCTTGAACCACTCCGGGCCGTGGTTGACGATGTGGTGGATGTTGCAGAGCGTTTCGACGTTCTGCACAATGGTCGGCTTGCCGAACAGGCCGGATGTCTGGGGAAAAGGCGGCTTGGTGCGCGGATTGGCGCGCTTGCCTTCCAGGGCGTTCAGCAGCCCGGTCTCTTCGCCGCACATATAACGCCCGCCGCTCAGGTGCAGGTGCATTTCCAGGCTGAAGTCCGAACCCAGAATGTTTTTGCCCAGGTAATTTTTCGCGTAAGCCTCCGCCAGCGCCTTGCGCAAGTTCGCTGCGGAAAGGAAGTATTCGCCGCGCAGAAAGATGTAAGCGACGTCCGCCTCAATCGCGCGCGCCGCAACAATCATGCCCTCGATCAACTGATGCGGCGTGGACTCCATGAGCAGGCGGTCCTTAAAAGTCCCCGGCTCCATCTCGTCGGCGTTCGCGCACAGATATTTAGGATGCGGAGCATTCTCGCCAACGGGGACAAAGCTCCACTTCATTCCGGTCGGGAAGCCTGCACCACCGCGGCCCCGCAGGCCGGAATTCTTGATGGTTTCGACGATCTCCTTCGGCGCCATCTTCAGCGCTTTGCGCAAGCCTTGGTAGCCGCCCGCCCTCTCGTAGCCTTGAATATCGAGAGGCGCACCGTCCGGCTGAAGATCTTTTGTAAGTACCTTTTCCATTTTCCTATTTGTACTTCTCAAGAATACTGTCGATCTTTTCCGTATCCAGGTCCCGATGCAGGTCGTTATCCACCATCATCGCCGGAGCGTGATCGCAAGTGCCCAGGCAAACAATGGGAAGCAGAGTGAACCGTCCGTCTGGGGTGGTTTCCCCCAGCTTGATTCCCAGGCGGCTGGTCAGGTGGTCCCGCACGCGGTCGTAACCCATGATCCAGCAGCTCACGCTGTCGCAGACCATGATGACGTGCCGGCCCACGGGCTTGCGGAAAATCAGGTTATAGAAGGTGGCGACGCTGTCAAGCTCGTCCACCGACATCTCCAGAAGTTCCGCGACGTCGCGCAGCGCCTCGTCCGAAACCCAACCCCGGTGCTGCTGCACCACCTTCATAGCGTCAATGCAGACCGCTCGCTTGTCAGGGTAATGGGCGAGTTCCGCCTCGATTTCTTTCCGCTCCTCAGCGCTTAACACAGCTCTTTTTCAAGCTCCTTATCGGTCAATATCCGCCAAGACAAAATCAATGCTCCCCAGAATCGCCAGCAAATCCGGAACCAGCAGCCCGCGGCACTGCAAGGGTAGGGTTTGCATGTGGGCAAAGGAAGGAGCGCGAATCCGGGTCCGGTAAGAGACCGTGCTGCCGTCGCTCACCAGGTAATAACCGTTGTTTCCCTTGGTGGCTTCGATCGCTCCCAGCGCTTCTCCGGGGGGAACCACGGGGCCCCAGCTTACGCCCAAAAAGTGTGTAATCAGAGTTTCGATATCGTGCATGGTGTGTTCTTTGCGCGGCGGAACGGCCAGCGGATGATCCGATTTGTACGGTCCCTCCGGCATGTTCTTCACGCACTGCTCGATGATCCGAAGACTCTGGCGAATCTCTTCCACGTGAACCACCGCCCGGTCGTAGCAGTCGCCGTGCGTGGCAGTGGGAATATCAAACTCAAAATTCTCGTAGCCCGAATAGGGCTGTTTCTTGCGGAAATCCCATTCGAGGCCCGCGGCCCGGAGCATCGGCCCGGTCACGCTCCACTCAATAGCCTCGTCCACGGTGATATTGCCCACGCCCTGGGTCCGGGCTTTAAAGATCCGGTTCTTCATCACTTCCCGGTCGTATTCAGCCAGGTGTTTGGGCATGCGGTTCAGGAAATCCTGGAACATCTTTTCCCAGCCCTTGGGCAAGTCCTGGGCAACTCCGCCGATGCGGAACCAAACCGGGTGCATGCGGGCGCCGCAAACCGCTTCCACAATGTCAAAAATGTGTTCGCGGTCGTTGAAGGTGTAAAAGACCGGCGACATCTGGCCCACGTCCTGCGCGAAGGTTCCGTACCAGACCAGATGGCTCGAGATGCGGAACAGCTCCGACATCATCACCCGAATCACCTGCGCGCGGGGCGGCACGGGAATTCCGGCCAGCGTCTCAAACGCCGTCAGGTAGGCGAGCTCATTCATCACCCCGCCCAGGTAGTCAATCCGGTCGGTGTAGGGAATGTAAGTGTGCCAGCTTTGGCGCTCGCCCATCTTCTCCGCGCCGCGATGGTGGAACCCGATTTCCGGGACCAGGTCGACCAACACTTCACCGTCCAGCTGAACGGCAATGCGGATCACGCCGTGAGTACCGGGGTGCTGAGGACCGACGTTTAAAAAGATGAAATCTGTTCCGTCACCGTCAGTGGACTTCATCCCCCAATCTTCCGGGCGAAAGCGCAAAGCTTCCTGCTCAACGTCCACTTTCTCCGTCGACTGGTGAAAGGGCCCGGCCTCGGTGGCGCGGGCATAATGATCCTTGCGCAAAGGATGGCCCACCCACGTGGTGGGCATCAGGATGCGCGTCAGGAAGGGATGCCCGTCGAACTTGACTCCGAACATATCCCACACTTCGCGCTCGTACCAATTCGCCGATGGCCAAACATCGGTAATGGAAGGAAGACTGGGCGTGTCGCCCTGAAGAGCCACCTAGACCCGGATGTATTCGTTCCGGTCAAAGGACAGGAGGTGATAAACCACTGTAAAGTCGCTGGGCGGCTGGCCGTCACGATGCGTTCGCGTGCGCTCGTCAATGGCCGTGATGTCGTACAGCATTTTGTACGGCCGGGCGATTCCGGTCTTAAGATACTGCACGACCTCATGAACTTTTTCTTTCGGAGTCCAGAAAGCGGGAATTTGGTCCCGGCTCGGTTGCGGGAGTATCGATGCCTCGCCGAACTTTTCTTGCAGCTCCTGAAGAATGGTTCCGTTAGCGGTCATAAAAAGTAAGAAAGAAGTTTAGACTTCGTCGGGCGGACGCAGCAGCGTCTGCTTCTGCCTTTCCGCGCGCTTCAGATCACGCTGAGCGGGGAAATTCGCCTTCTCCACGCCTTGGGGCCCCACCACCCAGCTCAGCGGGCGGCGCTCACTGCCGACAGCCTTGCTCAAAAGCGTGACGCCCTCAAGAAAGGCGTCCGGACGCGGCGGGCACCCTGGAACGTAAACGTCCACGGGAAGGATTTTGTCCACGCCCTGCACCACACTGTAAATGTCGTACATGCCGCCGGAGTTCGAGCACGATCCCATCGAGATAACCCACCGCGGCTCCATCATCTGCTCATAAAGACGCTGGATCACCGGCGCCATCTTCATGAATGGGGTTCCCGCAATAACCATCAAATCGGCCTCGCGCGGCGTTCCCCGAATCACTTCCGCCCCGAAACGCGCGATGTCATAGCGGCTGGTGATACTGGTTGCCATTTCCACAAAACAGCAGGAAAGTCCGAACGCGAAAGGCCAGATTGAATTTTTCCGCCCCCAGCCGATCAGATCCTCAAGGCGCGACAAAATCACGTTTTTGCGGACTTGCTCCTCAAAGGGCGTCGGCGCCGAGTCCACGAGCGGCATGCTAAGTTGCGGCTTGGTCAAAGACCATTTCATATGCCTTGCTCCCAATACGCCTTCCAGCGGCGGCCTTAGCCTTTCGTCCTGCGGCCCTTCGGTCCCCAATCGAGCGCTCCCAAGCGCCACAGGTACACGAGCGTCGCCACCAGGATCACAACAAAAGTCACGAGCTCAAGGTAGCCGGCCCAGCCGACTTCGCGCGCGGCGACGGCCCAGGAGAAAATGAAGACCGCTTCCAGATCGAAGATGACGAAAAACATGGCAATGAGAAAAAACTTGACGGAGAAACGGACGTTCGCCGACCCCTCGGAAAGGATGCCGCTTTCGTACGGAGATCCCGTGGCGTGTTCGTTGTGGCGCTGGCCCAGGACTGCGGACAGCAAGAGCATTGCCACAGGAATGATCAGAACGACAATGAAAAATACGACGAGAGGCCAAAGCAACATTGCCAATCAACTCGCTAGAACGTATTTGGTGCCGGTCCGGAGCCTTTTGAGCCGCTTGGGCGGCGCAGACTCTCTTTTTTGAATGGCCCAGTCTGCGGCCACGATGAGGAAGGAATCGAAAACCAGGACTTCCCAGAAACCCGGTCTTCCCTCGAATGGCAAGCTTGCACCGACACCGCACATGACAACTTCAATTATGGTTCCGGTAAGCTTCGGAAATTCCTTATGATGGCCCAATCCACCCGGACACTGATTAATTAAATTTGCGATTATACCACATTTATTTCCCGCTGTGCCGGTTACTCTCAAGAACCGCGTAGCGGGTCATCGACGTGTGCCAGCTGCGACTCCTCCGTCGCCGCTCGGGGCGCAGTTCTGCGCGCAGGCAGATCCTTCATATCTCAAGAGCTCGCTTCGCCGCTTCTCTTCCCGTGCGGATGCAATCCGATAAGCCGATGCCCGAATAGGCGTTGCCTGCAGGGAAAAGATAGCGGAATTTTTCAGCTTGGCTCAGGATCCGTTCGACTCTCTTCTGATGTCCAACGGTGTACTGCGCCATGGCGGAAGGCCAGCGCGAAATTCGCCAGAACAAAGGCTCGTCGTGCAAAGTCAAAATTGTGCAAAGGTCCCGCCATGCGCTCTTAAGAATTTCTTCGTCGGAGTGGTTCAGCACCTCAGGGTCCCGCGTGCCTCCCAGAAAGCAACGAAGCATGGCCTTGCCCTCGGGAACGCGATAGGGAAATTTCTCATGCACAAAGGTGCAGGCGACCAGCTTCCGGCCCTCCTTCTTGGGAACTAGAAATCCAAATCCCGGCGGCAAGGACTTCACCGCACCCGCATTGAAGCCCAGCGTCACCGTCGCCGCGGTACTGTACGGAATGGCGCCCAAAGATTCCGCCAGCGCCGGACTGAGGGCGGGCACAAACTTGGCGCACTCATGGGCCGGCAACGCGAGCACCACGGCGTCGGCTTCATAATTCACTTCTCCCTCGCAGCAAATCCGAAACGGACTTCTCCAATCCGACCCTGTTTTCTCAATCCTGAGCACGCGCCGCCCGAGATGCAGGCTCGCCGGGTTCAACCGGCTTTCAAGAGCCTTGGTCAACCCTCCCAGGCCTTCTTTCAAGGTCATGAAGAGAGATTGCGGCTTGCGCTTTGCGCCTTTTGGGTTCTCCTTCCGGGTCTGTTTTGCTTCCAGGGCGGCTCGCACCAGGCTGCCGTACACCCGCTCCATTTCCACAAACCGGGGAAGGACGGAAGCCATGCTCAGCGCTCCCGAATCCCCGCCGTAAACGCCCGCCAGGAGGGGCTCCACGATGTTTTCCAACATGGCGTTTCCAAAATGCCGGCGCACAAAGCTCGCCACCGACTCATCCTCCTGGACCTTCTTGGGCCGGGAAAACCATTCCGCAGCAAGTTCCACTTTGCCGCCAATGGGAAGCAGAGAAGAAGTGACCATGGGCCAGACGCGCGTGGGGACCAGCAGCATCAGGCCGTCCGGCAGGGGACGCAGCTTGCCGCGATGGAGAATGTAAGTCTTCCGCTGGGCGTCGTTTGAGCCGATCAGTGAATCACCTAGGCCCAGCTCCCGGCAGAGCTCCGCGGCCTCAGGCTTTTCAGAAATAAAACTGTCCGGTCCGCCTTCCGCGACGAAACCTTCGACGTTTTCGGTGCGGATCACTCCCCCGAGACGCGGAGACGCCTCAACCAGAAATTCCTCAATGGGAGCTCCGCCTTGGCGCGCTTGGGCAAGCGTGTACGCGGCCGTCAAGCCCGTAATCCCCCCGCCCACAACCGCGATGCGCCGCAACGACTGTGGATAGCTCACTTGGATCAACCCACCGGAAGAGAGACCCCGGCGCGTTTGGAGACGATTGAGGCCAGGGCTTGGATAAGAGTCTCGCTGTCGTTCAGCGACTCGGAACGCGAGACGGCAACGCCTCTCTTCATTCCGTAGTCGCGGAAAACGATGTCAATGTCGTAAAGCACTTCTACATGGTCGGAGACAAAGCCTACCGGCACCAGCAGGAGATGGTGAAGTCCCCGCGCCGCGCAGGCGTCAATGCAGGATTCAACCGTAGGACCGATCCAGGGCTCGGACGTCATCCCCTGGCTCTGGAAGGCAACCTCGTAATCGCTCAACCCCATCGCTTCCGCCACCAGGCGGGCGGTCGCCTTCACCTGTTCCTCGTAGGGATCGCCTTCCTCGATGGTCCTGGCGGGAACGCTGTGCGCGGTGAAAACCACGGGCACCGGGCCCCCCGCCTCGGTTTCGATCCGGGCCAGCGCCGCCGCGGCTTTCTCGCAGAAAGCCGCAACCAGTCCGGGATGGTCATGCCAACTTTCCACAAAATCCACTTGCAGATCGGGCGCCACGTTTTCCACTGCTCTCGACAGGCTGTCTTGATAGAGCCCGATGCTGGTGCGGGAATTTTGCGGGGCCATGCACAACGCCACCACGCGCTTCACCTGAACCGTACGGAAGCGGTGGACGGCTTCCTCGATATAAGGCTTCCAGTTCCTCATGCCAATGTACACGGGTAGACGCACGGCCTTGGCCAGCGACACAGCCTGGTTCGTCGTGATCTCTAACAGCGGCGAGCCGCCTCCAATCCTGGCATAGCGGCCGATAATCTCCTCCACCGCCTCTGAGGGCAGGGGCCGGCCGCGCCGAACGTTCATTAAAAACTCGGGAATGTCCCCCAGCCGGTCGGGCGCCCCGTGCGCCAGCAAAAGGACGCCCAATTGGTTTACAGGTTCTTGATCTACTGCCATTACGCTCATCTCGCTTCTTTCTTCAGTCCTTCCGTGAAAAACTTTGCTGGTTCAGCTGCGGTGCGCGCTCATCTCATGCACCATCTTCACCAATTCGATGACGTTTTCCTCGGGAGTATCCGGCAGAATGCCGTGGCCCAAGTTGAAGATATGGCCCGGGCGTCCCGCCGCCTGATCCAAAATGCTCTGCGCGCGCTCTCGAATGAACGGCAAATCCGCTGAGAGCACCATGGGATCCAGATTGCCTTGCACGCCCACGCCGTCTCCCAGCCGCTCCCAGGCGCGTCCCAACTCAACATGGAAATCCAGGCCGATGACGTCGCCGCCAGCCTCGCGCATCTCTTCAAGGAACATTCCCGTCCCGGTGCCAAAGTGAATCACCGGCGTGCCCGGCGTGATGCCCTGGAGGAGCAGGCGGGAGTACGGCAAGACAAACCTGCGGTAATCCTCAGGACCGAGGCATCCCACCCAGGTGTCAAAAATCTGTACGGCCTGCACGCCCGCGGCAATCTGGGCGTTCACGTACTTGGTCATCTCGCAGGCCAAGCGCTCCATTAGCGCGCGCCAAGCTCCCGGATCACGGTACATCAAGGTCTTGGTGTGCCGGAAAGTCTTGGAAGCCCCGCCTTCGATCATGTAGGACGCCACCGTAAAGGGCGCTCCGGCAAAGCCGATCAGCGGCAGCGCGGGCGGCAGCGCGGCGCGCGTGCGCCGAATCGCTTCGTACAGATAACCGAGCGATCGAGCGGGGTCAACTTCCCGCAACGAATCGACGTCGGCGGGCTGGCGGAGCACCGGCTTGATCACAGGCCCTTCTCCCTGCTCGTAAGCAAGATCCAAGCCAAGGGGCTCGATGATCAGCAGGAGATCGGCAAAGATGATCGCGGCGTCCACGCCCAGCTTGAGAGCTGCGCTGACCGTGACTTCCGAAACCAGGTCCGGATTCTTGCAAAGTTCAAGAAAGGGGACTCGCGCCCGCAAGTCGCGGTATTCCTTCATAAATCGCCCGGCCTGACGCATCAGCCAAATAGGCGTCACGTCGGTGGGCTCGCGGCGGCAGGCTTTCATAAAGCGCGAATCTTTCCAAAGTTCCCGGGCGGCAGCCTGCGGCTGTTTGGGAGCGGCTTCCACCACCGCGACACCGTTCGGCTTCGCGGAGGCGCCGGAATCTTTCTGGCTCAACAACTCGCGCGCCCGCCGAGCGGCTTCAAGAATCAGTGGCCCCATTTTCGGAGGGTCGGCCTCCACGTCGACGGCAATGCCGTTCGAGAGCAGCTCTTCCGTGCAAGTGGGCCCGATGGAGCCAACCACGGCCCGATGAAACGCTGCGAGCAGCCGGTCTCTAACGCCGTCTTCGCTTGCGACGCGCAGCAGGTGGAGCACCTGGGCGCGGTTGGTGAACAGCGCAACGCGCGCGCGGCCTTCCAGAATGGCGTCGATCGTCTCCCGCAGGGGGCCAAGGTCTTCCGGCAGCGCCCAGCGATAGACCAGCACACGCAAAACCTCCGCGCCGCGCGCGGCCAATTCCTCAAGGAAAGCTTCGTTCGGGATGCCGTATTCCTGGACGGCTACGGTGCTGCCGCGCAGAACGAAGCCGCGCGAGTTCTCCTCCAGCTCCTGAAGAACTTCCCGCCAGGTATTCGGCTCTGGAACCAGGATGGTGACCGGCACGCCCGCCTCGCGCAACACCAGCGCGGGCTTGGGTCCGCGCGCCACCACGGTCACTCTGGAAAGCTCGTAAACAATCTCCTCCGGTGCGTAGCGCGACTTTAAGACCTCCAACAGGGTCCGCGCTCCAACCCCGGTCATAAAGATCACGCCCTGGATCTTCCCGGCGAAGAGCTTTTCCGCAAATTCGAAAGCCGCGGGATTATCCTCCAGAGGAATTTCCCGCATGCTCGGCCCCACGCGCGGCACGCCGCCACAATTGGAAATGAGCTTCGAGATCTCTGTGGCCCTGCGGCTCTCAAAAGCCGCGACTTCCAGGCCCTCAAAGTTTGGTTTAACAGCGGGATTTCCCATGGTCATGAATGTTGAATGCCCACAATATTGAGTTCGGCTCTCTATTAGTCTAGCGGCTTTTTGCGGAGTGCGCCAGAATCCTTGTCATCCCTTCCTGAAACGTCTTCTCTTCAGTCAGTAGGCTGATCACCCAATACCCGTCCGACGAAAAGTTGTAAAAATGGCCGGGATGGATCAGAACGCCGTCCCGTGAGAGCAATTCCACAGCCCAATCTTCGTCACTGAAGGCCGCAGGCGCCTTCAAAATCGCGTACCAGCCGCCTTCGACCTTGAGCCGGCTGATGCTCGGAGATGCGCCGATGGCTTCATCCAGCGTAGCGAGATTCTTCCGCAGCCGCGCCAGGATTTTCGGTTGCACTTCCTTGCTTCGTTCAAGGAGTTTTGGCAAGCCGTGGGCCAGGGGGGCGCTCACGGAGAGGTAGGTGTCCGCGATCACCTCCAGCCGGTCAAGCGCGGCTCGCAAAAGCTCCGGCGGCCCGTTGACCACCACCCAGCCGAGCTTCATCTGAGGCAGGGCGGAGATCTTCGATAGGCCGCTCAGCGTGAAGGTCAGCGCCTCAGACAGTCCGGCATGGCTCGCCGGGCGCTCACCGCTTTTCTCTAGCGCGTAATCCGCAAAAACCTCGTCCGCAATCAGGGCCGCTTGGTTCTTCCCGCAAAGCTCCGTCAAGAAGGCAAGCTCCTCCGTCTTTACGTACGATCCGGTCGGATTGTTGGGATGGACCACCACAATGCCCTTCGTTAAAGGGCTCAGGCATCTTTCGAAGCCTTCCAGGTCAATCCGCCACTGCTGGTCGTAGCGGAGAGGGTAAGAAACCGGCTCAAGGTCGTTCAACCCAGCCAGGAAATCGAAGAGCGGATAGCTGGGCTGCGGAATGAGCACCTGGTCGCCGGGGTCGGCCAGCAGACGAAAAGCGTAGGAGTAGGCTTCACTGGTGCTGGTGGTCAGGAAGATCTGTTCCGGGCGCAAGGTGACGCCGCGCACCGCGTAGTAGCTGCACACCGCCTCTCGCGCCCGTAGAAGCCCGCGAGGATCAGGTTCATATCGAAGAGCGCGGGAATCGCCGAAGACCTCGAGGATCTCTTCTCCGGCTGCAAATCCGCACTGCGTGGGGTTGGACTCGGTCAAGTCCAGAATTTCAAGCCCCTGCCGGCGCCGTTCGTCGATTTGCTGGCTGAGACGATTGGGTGTGAGTTCCCACTCCGTGCGCGATGCAAACATAGGTTTATGGCCGTTTCCAATAGGTTGCTTAAAGACCCTCACCCAGGATCACCCTGAGTAAGGCATGCCTTGGCG
>JBJKQF010000192.1:0-4410 GCA_046705545.1 Terriglobia bacterium | reverse complement strand
ATGTAGTTCCAGGGTCCTGGATCAACGCCAACTTTGACGTTTGGATTGGGGCGGAAGAGGACAACCGGGCATGGGATATGCTGGCGGAAGCCCGGGACTTTTTCGAGCACAACAAGGGCCGGCAGGACCTGAAACCGGAGAGCGTCCGGAGCGCCCAGAGCGAGGTCTGGATCGCCGAAGGCAGCGATTGGTGCTGGTGGTATGGCCCTGAGCATTCCAGCGCCCTGGATGAGGAATTCGATCTCCTTTACCGCAAGCATTTGAGCAACGTCTACCGCATGCTGGGAGGATCTCCTCCCGATGAGCTGGCGGTCCCCGTCAAATCGGTCAAGCTCCTGGCCGTCAATTACCCTCCTTCGGGGAAGATCGAGCCGCGGATCGACGGCCTGGAAACGAATTACTTTGAGTGGCTGGGCTCTGGGCTCTACCTGCCTGACCAGAGTTCGGGATCGATGCACGGCACCCGCAATTATCTTGACGCGCTCTACTACGGCTACAACACACGCTCCCTCTACCTGCGCCTCGATTTTGCTCCCACCTTCAGTGAGGAGCATCCGGAGTTTGAAGTTCGCGTTACCGTTAATGGCGACGCCGTCGCCCGCCTCCATGCCTATATCTTGAATGGCTCCGTCCACCATGTGGACTTCTGGCGCGGAGAGGAGCGTCTCCAGATGCCCCTTGCCGGCGACAGCAAGCTTCAAGCAAGCTTCGCAAAGATTCTTGAAGTTAAACTTGAGTATGAGCTTTTGGGAATCGCCCCGGAGAAGAACGTTCGCTTGCAAGCTTCACTGTGGGCCAACGGCCTGCCGCTTCAACTAATCCCTCAGGAGGGATGGCTGACCCTGGCACTCTCTGAAAACCTACAGGCTTGGTGAAGACGAGGATGAGGTAAGAAGTATAAAGTTAAACTTTATACATTTTGTGGAATCTATAGACGTACTTCATGTTTGCGAAGAATAGTTGACGCTTTCCTTTCACTTTTCAACCTTCCAGCCCGGCACAATCACATCTACGGGATCGTCACCGACGGGCACGGTGGTCACCAGGGCTAGCGGCGACGTGCGAAGGATCGCCAGGCTTCCGGAGGCCCTATCGGCCACGGCCAGGTATCTCTCGTCCGGGGTCAGCGCTACGGATCGGGGGCTCACGCCGGCGTGCACAGTGCTTAAGACGCTGCGGTCGGTGACGTCAAAAGCCGTGACAAACCCGTCTCCTGCGTTGGCCAGGAACATTTCGCTCGAGTCCCTGGTAAACGCCGAGGCCACGGGATCCTTGCCTGTGGGCAGTACCTGCTCCACATTGTCATGCGATGCGTCCACGATGGTCATGTCGGAGCCTTCCTTGCTCAGCACAAAAAGCTCACCGCCATCCGGCTTGAGCGCTAAGCCGCTGGGCTTAGCGCCGATATCAATGTCGGAGAGAAGCGTCCGGGAATCGACCTCGGCCACGGAAATCTTCTCCTCGCCGGTGTCCGCCGCAAACACCTGAGAGCTGTCCAGGGAAATGGCAAGCGGGCCCGGCGCTTTGCCCACGTCCACAGCGCCCAGGAGCTTTCTCTCCGGCACGCTGACAAAAAAGAGACGGTTGCTTTTCGGGGCGCTTGCCACCAGCGTCTTTCCGTCCGGAGTGAGCGCCAGTTGATCGAGGCCTGGGGCTACTTTCACGCGCGCTGTTTCCTTCTGCGTTGCGCAATCCAAAAAGACAATCTGGCCCCGCTCAGGTTCCAGGGTGTAGGCGGTGCTGCCATCGCCGGCAAAAGCCAGTCCACGCGCCGCTTTTCCGATCGTAAAGCGGTGCACAACGGCGAGCGAGGGATAACCGATCACACTGACCGTTCCTGATTCGGAAACTACGTAAAACTCCCGGCTCTTGGGACGCTGCAAGGCTTCAACGGGAAGGGGAGGGACCGCAATCGAGGCGACGATTTGCGCGTCCGCCAGGTTGACCGCCATGACGGAATTCCCTTGGTGATTCACCACGAAAGCCACATAGGAGTCGGGAGGCCCTGGCTTGGAATGGCAGCCCGCACAAAACAAGGCAGCCAGAATAATGGCCAGCGGGAGCAGGCTCGCTGTCCAACGGGCGGCGGTCGAGCGCCTCCCCGGCTGCGCCGCGGAAGAGCGCCACGCCGCCTGATCTTCGGGCTTAGGTTGTCCTGACTTCAAACATCGCTCCCTGAAGATGCCTCGCCCCGGCCAAGCCGAGGGCGCATGAACTTCTTGTTCAATGCCGGAGAGGCAGTTTAGCTTAACCCTGTTGGTGGAAACAACTGTTCCTCGTCGTCGGCAACTATTCAAGTGTTACTTGAACTTGTCGACGCGCCGACACCACGCCCATTCTGGAGTGGCAGGAGGCTTCCAGGCAGTTCGCCTCCGCTTTCACATCCCAGCCACGGCGGAGTCCACCGCCTCCACAAAATCCAGCACGGCCTCATCCGGCACCTCGGGTCCGATGTCCGCCACCCAGACGTCACGCAGGCCGGCAAGGGAACCGGCTGCGCGAACCAAATTCCCAACCACGCCGCGCATTTCAGCCTTCGGCATTTTCTGCAGGTCATAAATGTTGATCATCAAATCGAGCAGAGAGTCGGGGAACGCCTTGTGCACGGCGCCCACGTCGCTGCCCCATCCCACCTCGACAAACTCCACGGGCTTGAGAGGCTGGTAGGCGGCCAGGTAACGGTTCATGGGGCCGCAGTGGTGCAGGCCGAATTTTTCCACTTGCCCGCGAAAGCGGAAGTCGGCGGGCAGCACGCTTTCCGAATACGTGGCGGGGCTGATCATCAGTACGGGGCAATTGCCGATGAACATTTCACGGCCGGGTGGCGCTGCGGGGTCAAAGGCGCGGGTCAGCGTGTCATACGCCTCCACGCACACGTCCGCGATGAGGCTGAGAAAGCTCCTCATGGTCTCAGGCGACTCGCCGAGGTACACGAGAGCTTCGTGGCCCAGGATGTTCATCGCGCCGTTCAGCGGACCTCCGAAATTGATGGCGGCGTCGGTTGATCCGTAGCGGCGCAATAGAGCCTCACCTTGCCGCCGGACCTCCGCCGCCCAGCGGTTTGCTTGCAAATCGGGCCGGGGGATAGCGGCGATGTCCTCCGCCGATGTCAGGGGTATGTGCCGGCAGGCTGGTGCCTGGTCATCCTGAAAGACGATCTCGCAGCCAAAGAGCGCCGGCAAGAAGCGATGCCCGCACACTTCCAAGTGGGGCCGTGGTTTGGGATCCTTTTCCCCAAGGCCCGCCTGCCCGAAGCGCTCAAAGAGAACGCGCCGAGCTTCTCTATCCTGCTCCGTGCGGGAAATCGGGTCGGAGCAATACCGCTCGCCAAACGTCATTCCGTATCGCGAGTGAAACCAGGCCTCAGAAAAGGTAGGCTTGGCATGGGTGCGCGGCAGGTTCTCACCGGAGTACCATTTCATAAAAATCCTTCGCTCGCCGGCAAGGCAGAGGTACGTTTCCACCTTGCGAGTTTGTGGAGCCGCCCAGCATAACGCCGCTGAGGTTAATTAACAACTGTCGAGGTGCTTGGACTGCAGGCTATTGGGCACGCCAGCGGATTGTCTGTGCCAGGGCAAAGTGTCATGTGGTTAGGATGGTGAGGTTTTAGAAGTTAAAGTATAACTTTAAGTCTAAAATGCTCTGGCTACCCTGTCCGGAAACCTGGGTGAGGAGCACGCAGAGGTTCCCGCGTGGTTCACTGTGAAGGAATCCTTCAGCCGGAGATGCCAAAAGCCAGCGGCCGGAATTTTGGAGCGAAGGCTTCGAGCGTCTACTTAAAGTTAAAGTTGAACTTGTCGGCGCGCCGACAGTCTGGAACTTGGGCTGCGCTCTGACCTTCGCGGCGAAAGCTTCCGACCACTTATATGCCTAGCTTCTCGATATTTCGCAGGAAGAGAAGCCCATACTCAATCACCATATTGCGTGCCAGCCTGGCGTATTCACGCTCCGCCATAAGTGGATGAACTGCTTCGTTACTTATCAGACCGTATAGACCTGCAACGAATTTCTCTTCTGTCTCAGAAATCACGCAATTCTTCCTAAGGTAAGCGAGTCCCTCCCCCCAGACTACAGGAAGGGTACCCCCGTATTTAGCGTGAATCGCGTGCATCTTTTCCTCATGCAAACTCTCCAGAAAGCTCCGAAGGTGCCCCATGCTCCCCTTAAGGGAGAAGGCATTGCTTTGGTCCCTGTACAGGCGCTCCGCTTCGTTGAGGGCGCCCCGTAAGGCTTGGCTAAAACCCAATGTTTGGAGATAACTCTCGACGGCTTTCTTATCCTCGTTGACCTCCATATTAACGCCTGACAAGAGCGAATGCTTGAGGTGCAGGAAAGAGGCTTTTCTGCAGTCCTCTTCGATGGTTTCAGAAAGGGTCTTAAATCTGCGCATCGCCCGCTCGGGGGGAATCG
>JBJKQF010000191.1:0-5855 GCA_046705545.1 Terriglobia bacterium | reverse complement strand
GCTCGGCTCGCCTGCGGCGCTCTCAGGCACGCAGGCCACTTTCACCACCAGCACGCTGACCGCAGGCACGCATCCCATTCACGCCGCCTATTCCGGCGACGCCAATTTCGCTTCCAGCGACTCGGCTCCCGTAGCGCTCGCGGCAGGCTCGACTCCCTCGTCGGTCGCCGTAGGGGATTTCAACGGCGACGGCGTTCCGGACGTGGCCGTAGCAAACCTCGACAGCAACAACGTGAGCGTCTATCTCGGAAAGGGCGACGGGACTTATCAACCGGCTGTCAATTACGGTGCGGGATCGAGTCCCAGCTCAATTGCCGTGGGCGACTTTAACCACGACGGCAAGCTCGACTTAGCCGTCGCGGACCAGGGCGGCACCGCCAGCATTCTGCTGGGCAACGGTAACGGTACCTTCCAGACCGCCGTGACCTACGCGGCTGGATCGAACCCCAACTCGATTGCCGTGGGAGACTTCAACCGCGATGGCAAGCTGGACCTGGCCGTAGCGGACCGCGGAACCACCGCCACTGACGCCGGAATCAGCATCTTGCTGGGCAATGGCGACGGCAGCTTCCAAACCGCTGTGAGCTATGCGGCGGGGACGCTTCCCTACTCGGTGGCGGCGGGTGATTTTAACGGCGACGGCAAACTCGACCTGGCCGTGGCCAACAACGGAGGGGACAACGTCAGCATTCTGCTGGGCAACGGCGATGGAACTTTCCAGTCCGCCGTGAACTATGCGGCGGGAACATCCCCTGATTTTGTGGCGACGGGCGACCTTAATCGCGACGGCAAACTGGACCTGGCGGTGGCCAACCAAACCGGCGGGGTCAGCGTTCTGCTGGGCAACGGCGACGGAACCTTCCAGTCCGCCGCCAGCTACGCGACAGAAGCGGAGTCTGAATCGGTTGCCGTGGGAGACTTCAACCGCGACGGAAAGCCGGACCTGGCAGTCGCCAACGGCAACAGCAACAACTTCAGCTTCCTGGCGGGCAATGGCGACGGAACCTTCCAGGCGGCCTCCAACTTTGCAACGGGCCAGCAGCCCGACTCGGTGGCAGCAGGCGATTTTAACCGTGACGGCAAATTGGACCTGGCAGCAGCCAACGGCAACGACAACACCGTGAGCTTCCTGATCGGGGACGGCAACGGCGGCTTCAGCGAGCCGCTGCTCCAAACGATCGTACCCTTCGCGGTGGCGACATTATCCGCTGCTCCCACTTTCCCGCCCACCCTGGTGGGAGAAACCAGTCCGCCTGAGACCGTGACCTTGACCAACACCGGCACAGCGCCGCTGAACGTTACGGCCGTGGCGATCTCCGGCGATTTTGCCATAGACTCCAACACCTGCACCGCCCCGCTTGCGCCGAGCGCGAGCTGCACCGTCGGGATCACCTTCTCACCCACGACGGCGGGCACGCGGACGGGCACGCTCTCCTTTACCGACAACGCGGCTTCAAGCCCGCAGACTCTGGCGCTCTCCGGCGACGGCCAGGACTTTACCCTGGGGGCTTATACCACCACCCAAACCATTACTCCCGGAACGACGGCCGTCTACGATCTTCGCGTCAGCCCGTTAGGCGGCTTCAACAGAACGGTAGACCTTACCTGTACCGACGGGATCACACACTCCCAGTGCTCGGTGGCGCCTTCCTCGGTCACCTTGGATGGAACGAACTACGCTGTGGTCAAACTTTCGGTAACGACCGCGGGAATCACTGTGGCCAATCCGGGAGCTCCCCTCGGCCCATCCACACCCCCAGGCGCCGGGCCGTGGGCAGGGTGGGTAGCATTGTCTAGCTTGATGGGATTGATTGCGCTCGCGGCATTCAGCCGTAAGGGTTCGCGTACCAAGCGCCTTGCGCCGTACGCAGCGCTGGCTCTCCTGGTAACTCTCTGGGCGGCGTGCGGAGGAGGGGTCTTTAATTCTTCCTATGCCACACCGGCCGGCAATTACACGCTCACGGTGACCGGAACATCGAGCAGCTTGACGCACACCGCGCAGGTCGCCTTGAAGATCCAGTAATGTGATGGGTTGCAGCCGCCGGGTTGCGGATCTAAAGTCTGTAACTCGGCAGCTTTTCTAATTGGCTAAGACGAAGAAATAGTGGAGCGATCGAGGGCCTTAGGTGGTGGTGGATTTGTGCGCCGGAAGCGGATCACAGATCACAACCTTGCCGCACTTCCAACAAAGCAAATTCATCCCGCTCGGCGACATTCCCAACCGGCCCTCGCCACAATAGGGGCATTCATCCCCTTCCCGCGGTTGGTGGATCTTCTTCTCCAAGGTGACGGCAGTATACGCGTTCGTCAGCGAGAGATCAAGCCACTCCTCAGATTATCAACACTCTCATCCAGGCGGTGCTGCACGTACCGTTCATACAATTTGATCCTGTTCTTAAACACGCCTATGCGCATCACCGAAAATGCGTAACAGACACCGAATCCAACTGCAAATGCCAGAATTTCATTTCCCATAAGCCTATCTTCCCCCTGACGCGACCCCTCACATGAACCGGTGACCACCGGACGCCGCGGAGAAAAACGAGTTCTGGCACAAACTCTTCCGCGCCTAAAAACGCCCGGCTTGGGCTGACAGCAACGCAGGTTCCCAGCAAGCCCTTGCGGCGGTTATCAACTGCCGCAACAAAGGTTCACTGAAACCGCGCCGCCAGCCACGCTGACTACTGCATCTTACGCCCCCCCTCCTGTCAGCAGCCGTCGGCCGAGTTCAGGAGGTTATTGCCGTAATAGGCCGTGCAAGAAGGCTTCCAAAAATCGATAAGCCTTGTGGCATATTATCACTAGGTTAGGAGTTCTGTAAAATTTTCTATGGGGGCCGTCCCGTGCAACTATGGCCCGGAGTGTGAAATTTCTTCCATCCCGGCCGCCGCGGAGATGCACTCTATCAGGGCCCCCGGCAGCAGCCCAATCACCCCGCAAATGGCAAGGAATTCCCCGCAAGGCGCTTTGTGAGCCTTAGAAAATACCCGTGAAAAATGATTACTTTATCCGCTCGGGAAAGGGGGTGATATAATCGCGTGAAATTTCAGCCAGAGGAGAACCCATGCCAGACTCCTACACACCCATTGCATTTGTGGAAGGCATTGTTGAAGTTTTTGCGATTTTCATGGGGGATGAGCGCCAGATCGTGCATCTCTACGCGCAGCGGGAGAACGAAACCGACCCCGAGGCCATGGCCAAGAACAGCGTCTTTGCCACCGCAGACGGCCAGCGCTACAAGCTCATCATTGAACCGGGCCACTGGCGCGTATGGGCGGAATTGGGGATCGTCAAGTCTGAAGTCATCACCGTCGAGCTTAAGGAAGGCGAGACACAGAAAATCAACTTCGCTTATGGAAGGAAGTAGCTGAGGCGGAAGCCGCTTTCTCCTCTTCTTCCCGAATCAAAAGCGACAGCAGTTTCTTGATCTCAGCTCGCAGTTCCCGCAATTGGGAATTGACTTCAACCAATTCCTTGAGGACGCGCTCGTCCATATTAGCCCTCCAGCTTGGTATGGCTGCTTTGCATTGTATCGCAAATGCTTCCGGAAAGCCCCGGTAGAATGGAAGCCGCCAAACGATTCTTAACAAGAGGAACCGGCAATGTACCTTCCCGCAACTTACGGCGCGGCACTTCTGATGATGATCCTCAGCATGGTCTGCTGGGGAAGCTGGGCCAATACCCAGAAGCTCCCGAAGAACTGGCGGTTTGAGCTTTTCTATTGGGATTATGTCTGGGGCATTCTGCTGACCGCCGTGATCCTGGGATACACGCTGGGCAGCACCAACCCCAAGAGCCCGGAGAGCTTTATGGCCAACCTCGGCCAGGCAGATGCCCATCATCTGCTGCTGGCGTTTGCGGGCGGCGTGGTGTTCAATGTCGCCAACATCCTTCTGGTAGCGGCCATCGCCATTGCCGGGATGGCCGTCGCCTTTCCCATCGGGATCGGCCTCGCCCTCGTCATCGGCTCCGTGCTCAATTACCTCATCACCCCGGCGGGAAACCCACTTTTGCTATTTGCGGGAGTCTCCCTGGTTTCAGTGGCCATCGTGCTGGACGCCCTGGCGTACCGGAAGATCACTCCGGACACCAAGCTGAGCGCCAAAGGCATTCTGCTCAGCCTGCTGAGCGGAGTGGGCATCGGCGTCTTCTACCCCTTTGTCGCCGCCGCTATGAAGGGAGAACACCCTTTGGGACCGTACGCGGTGGCTTACGTTTTCGGAATCGGGGTGCTGGCCTGCACGTTCCCGCTGAATTCCTTGCTGATGCGTAGGCCGATTCTGGGGGCTCCGGTTTCCGTGATGGACTACCTGAAAGGCTCCAAGAGCGCGCACTTCTGGGGAGTGTTGGGCGGCGTCATCTGGGGAGTCGGCACGATTTCAAGCTTTGTGGCCTCGGACGTTCAGATGGTGGGTCCCGCCGCTTCCTACGCGCTGGGCCAGGGCGCCACTATGGTCTCCGCGCTTTGGGGAATCTTTGTGTGGAAAGAGTTCGGGGGGGCCTCAAAAAGCGTCAAGCGGCTGCTGGTGACGATGTTCGCCGTCTTCCTTCTGGGTCTGGCCTCGGTGGCGCTGGCGCCGGTGATCAAGTAACCGCGACCCCGCCCCATGAACAAAAAGGGCTTCACAGTCGGACGACTGAAAGCGTCCCGCTGTGAAGCCCTTCCTGCTACAAGTTGGTAGAGCTTAGGCAACCTCTCCGGTGGCGCCCGGAGTCTTGTTACCGTTTACTCCCCGCAACAGCGAGGCGGCCTGCTCCAAACGGGTTTGCAGGTCTCCCATGCTGTTGTCGATCGTGTTGCGCTGGTTCTCCAGGACGGAGGTGGTTAAGCGAGCGATCTCACCCTGGTAGTTTTCAAACGAAGTCTTGATGGTCGATTCCGCCCAAGCGGTGGTCTGGTTGGCCCAGTCTTTTAGAAGTGAGGTTGCGGTGTTGACTTCCTTGTTGACCTTCTCGGACAACCCCCTCACCACCTCTTCCGAACTGCTCCTGATCCGGGAGATAGTCTGCTCGGCGGTTTCGTTACCCTTCTGCTGGATCTTTCCGATGAGCTCGTTTTCTTGAGCCGTCGCCACCTCACGATAGTGCTGCTGGTGTTCGACGGAAAGGTTCCTTTGGAGTTCCTCGAGAGCGGCCCGAACATCCCCGACCTGCTTGTTGACCATCTGCTTCAGGTTGGACGCAACGGATTCCACCGCTCCCTGCGCCATGGACGTGAGCTTCTCTTGGGCGGCCGTCACGCGCTGGGTTTCAGCAGCCTTCAAATCCTCGCCCATCTTTCGGAGGTTGTCGGAAAGCACTGCCACATCATTTGAAAGCGACTTGTGGGTTGACTGGCCCAACTCGCCCATCTGCTTCTGCACGTCTTCCATCAGCCCCTGCATGGCGGTCCGGAGCTCGCCCTTGGAGGTTTCGAGCGCCGTATCCAGTTGCCCGCGCAGGTGCTGGAGCGAAGAGGCCAAAGCCTCTTGGGTGATTTTGTCGATATTGCCCGCAAGACCTTCCGCCGCCTTGCCCTGCAATTCTTCCGCGGCCTTCTGGAGCTTCTCGGTCATCGCTTCCGACTGCTGGTCGGCAAAGGCACGCAAGCCATCTCCCGTGGTGGCCGAAAGCTCGCTCATCTTCTGCCGGAAGTGGCTGAGGCTTCTCTCCACACCGCCGTCAATCCTGGAGTCGAAATTCTGTGCGGCCTCGTCCGTCACGCCGCCCAGGCGGTCCGAGAAGGACTTAATCGCATTGTCGGCAACTTGCTGGCTCGATTGCCGCGCTTCATCGGCAAGCTTGACCATCTGCGCACGGAGTTCTTCCTGCAGTTCCTGAACCTTCTCCTTGCTCACCTTTTCCTGGTCATGAAG
>JBJKQF010000190.1:0-5150 GCA_046705545.1 Terriglobia bacterium | reverse complement strand
GTGTAAGAAAGCCCGTAGCCAAAGGGAAACAGCGGTGCTGTCTGCCCCGGCCGCCCGTAGGCGCGGTAGCCCACAAAGACTCCCTCCCGGTATTTCACGTCGCGCGAGCCGGGCTCTTCGTAGTAGTTCTTGTAGGTAGGATTGTCCTCGACCGTCCTCCACCAAGTGATGGGCAGCTTGCCGGAGGGACTTACTTTCCCGGCCAGAACCTCGGCCAGAGCGCTGCCTGCCTCGGAGCCGCCATACCAGCTCTGGAGCAGCACGGGTACCCGGCTGATCCAGGGGCTGGTGGCCACGCTTCCGCCCGCAGTGAGCACCACAATGGTGTGAGGATTCGTGGCTGATATCGTCTTGATTAGTTCATCCTGTCCTGGGGGGAGATTGTATGTCCGGTCACGGCCTTCGCCTTCAGTATCTTGATCGAAGCCCACTGAGAGCACCACGACGTCCGCCATGGCGGCCAGTTTCTTAGCATTTGGTTCCAGCAGATCCTGTGCCGGCACTGCTGCCAGCCCCACTCGGATGTTGTGCCCTTTCGGCACGTAATCCAATCGAACGGCGACCGGCTGATGGGCCGGGAGATCCAGTGTTGCTGAGCGAAATGAGCCTTTGGTGGAATCGCCATCGATTGCCAGCTTGCCGTTTACGTAAAGGCGGTAAGAATCCGGCCACGGGCACGTGGCGACAAAAGTTTGGGGACCGGAGGTCTGGGGAATGTAATAGCCCGTCCAGCGCACCGACGGATTTTCACCAGCGATGGGTGCGACATCAGTCCATCTCCAGTGGGTCAAGTGCAGGGCAGTGCTCACGTGGTCGGGTTTGCCCTTGAAGTCAGGGTTGGAAAACTCCTCCTGCTTCAGGCCGGGGTGAGCGCCCTGCCGGTCGGTGAAGAAGCGGGCGGACTCGAAAATATCCGACCGCTCCTTTACGCCTCGGCTCCAGTAGACCTTGGTGGAATGTGCGTAGGCGTCGCTCAGGCCGGTCATAAAGCTGACCGCTGCAAAAGGACCGACACTAGCGCTGCCGCCTGCCGTGGCTTCGGCCGGGTATGCGTCCGGGCCGATCACGGCGATCGAGTGAACCTTGCTGAGATCGAGCGGCAACAAATGCCCCTGGTTCTTGAGCAGCACTATGCTCTCTTCGGCCGAGTGGAGCGCTACTTTCCGCGACCTCTGGCTGTAGAGCGGGATGCTCAGGTCCGTCTGGTCATGGGGTTCGAGGAATCCGAACCGGACCGCCAAGCGCAGCAGTCGCCGCACCTTGTCATTAATGGTAGCCATGGAGACCTTGCCGGACTTGATGGCGGGCAGCAGCGTCTTGGCATTCATGAATTTCGAATCGGGATTTTCCAGATCGAGTCCGGCGTTGGCCGCCGCGATCCCGTCGTACGTGGCGTCATAATCCGACATCAGAAGGCCGCGGAATCCCCAGTCCTTCTTGAGAATATCAACGTTCAGGACCTTGTTCTGGGTTGAATGCTCGCCGTTCACGAGGTTATAGGAA
This sequence comes from Terriglobia bacterium, assembly GCA_046705545.1. Classification (GTDB taxonomy): domain Bacteria; phylum Acidobacteriota; class Terriglobia; order UBA7540; family UBA7540; genus JAMCXS01. The sequence continues at coordinate 3,647 of JBJKQF010000190.1, read as the reverse complement.
TCCATAATGACGCCGACGTGTCCTTCTTTGACTGCCGCTTCAAAGGCAGGCAGATAAATCTCCCGCAGCGTGCGCTCGTCGATGACGGCGTTGACCCGATGGCGGTCGTACTCCATGTTGTTGGCGTCAAAATGCTTGGCGGTCGCAGCCACATCTTCGCTTTGGACACCCAGGATGTAGTGGGCGCCGATCCGCCCGGCCAGGTAAGGATCTTCTCCCAAGTATTCAAAGTTGCGGCCGTTCATGGGGGCGCGGTAGATGTTGAGACCGGGGCCGAGCAGGATGTTCACGCCGCGTGCGCGCGCGTCACGGCCGATCGAAGCTCCGATCTCCCTCGCCAGCTTCACATCCCATGAGGCGGCAAGCCCGATTCCGGCCGCGTAGGCAGTGCTCTGTCCCCACGTCCGAACCCCCATCGACGCGTCGGACTCCTTTAGGGCGGGCAGCCCAATTGCTGGTATGGGGTGCGTGAATACACCATTGGCGCTACTTTCGATGAGATAAATCTTCTGGCGGAGTGTCAGTTTGGCGAGCATGGCGTCCACGCGGCGCTCGATCTCGGCCGGAGAAAGCTTCTGCGGGGCCGGAGTTGCGGATGCCAAACCAACTGCGGAACACGCGATCAACAGTAAAGAAATGGAAAAATGGCGTAGGACTTTCGAAAAGCCAAGAAGCCTGGGGGGCATGTTTTCTCCTTTATAATCCTGGACTACACCTGCGCTGCATGTTCTCAACAAGGCCTTCAGCCGTAGGAACGGTCAAGATTATACTCGACGCACTTCCACAATTTGTACTTTGTGCTCAGATGGAACCGGAATCGCTACTCCGGTCCGGAATTGCTCGCCGGAGTAGGAGCCGATGGCCTCCTCTGTCATGACGGAACGAAGCCAGAATTTTCCATCAGGGAAGACCGGCATTTCCACGCGAACCTTGCGGACTCCGGAATCATTCTTGAAAATGACGATGATTCCTTCGCCCCTGCGGCTCAGGCGCGCAAAGCCATCCCAGGTGGTGCACTTCGGCTGCAGCCAGTCTCCCAGGGGGAAGAAGCCTTCGTTCATCGGCACTCGCTGCCGGATTTTCTTGAACCATGCGATCTTTTCCGCGTACCACTTCACTTGGGAGGGAGTCAGCAAGCGAAGATCGCCCAGCAGCATGGGCGCTGATCCGATAGCGGTGGCAAAACGCTCCTCGATGCTCGGGGTAGGGGAGCGGAGATTGCCGATCAGCATGGTTTCAACCGGGATGGCCATGCTCCTCTGGTAGAGGAGCGTCCGCGCCTGTCGTGGTCCGGCGGACTCCGCATCGGTATCGTCCACGTTGCTCATCCAATCGAGGTCGCCGGCGTTGAGCAATCCGTAGTCGATGATGTGCTTCTGGCCCCACAACTCGAACGTCAGGTCCAGCAAAACGTCCGGGTGTTCCTGATAGATTCGATCCGTGATGTACTTCATGCTCCGGTAAATTCCCTCCAACGATTCCGCCCAGCTTCGATGGTAGTGATTCGTGGCGTGGCAGCCGGGAGCTTCACCGTAGGCGTTGAAGACCGTCGTCAAATCCACCTTGACGTAAGCAAGATGGTGTTCCTGGATGAGGTCGCTGATCCTTTTCGCAGCGGAATCCCGGTAGGGCGAGTCGAGGCACATCACGCGATCGGAACTTCCCGGGAAGGTCGCTTTGCGCTCCCCGCCGTCCAGGTCGCGGATGACCCATTCGGGATGCTCGCGGTAAACCGTGCTTTCTGAACTGACCACCGCCAGCGGTTCCCAAAGTCCCAGCCGCATGCCCTGCTCTTCCATCGCCTTCCGGATAGGAGCGAAACCGCGCGGAAACTTCTTGGCGTTCACCTGGTTGTCCGCGTAACTCTCGCCCCAGCCGGTATCGAGCGTGAAAATCTCAAACCCCATCCGGGCGGCGATAGGGGTCAATTCCAGAACGATTTGCTCGTTGTAGTCCTGCAGGAAAGGCTCCCAGGTGTTGTAAATCCAGGGAGGATGGTAGCCGGGCCGCTTCTTCGTCCACACGCTGGAAGTGTAAGTGGGCATCGACCAGCGTGGGTCCGCCATGCCGTGTCCTTCAATGAAACATGCCACCCCGCTCTTTGCGCTGGCAAACGTATCGCCGGGGTTCAGGCTGTGCTCAAAAGGAAACAAGTCCGTGTCGTATTGAACCTGGATGGCTCTGCCCCAGTTTGCCATTTCGGTCCGCTTGGTCCACCCCGGAGCTTCGTTCATGACGATCAGTCCTTCGCGCGTGCGGGGATCCATTTGAAGGATGGCGGGGTCTTCAGCGCGGCCGGTGTAAAAGATCTCGCGCGGAAGGGCTCCATAGTGCGCGCGGAGGATCTCTTCGTCAGGAGGTCCCGACATTAAATTCACGGATTCAAAAACCAGGTGGGAGAGCTTGACCGCGTGGTTTTCCCGGTTGTGAATGGAAATCCACTTGCGCACCACCGGATGCCCGTTGTAAACAGCGTAGAACACGGAAACATCGAAGTCTCTCTTTCTTCCTTTTAATTGAATCTCCAGCAGCTTGCCCACGGAGTTCAGGTCTCCGGAGTGTGATCCTTCCAGGGTGAAATCGGGCTGCGGACGGCTGCCTGCGCCGCGGAGAAGTTCAGAATCCACCTGGAACAGGAACTCCTCTCCCGGATGCTTGCTCAGCGCACAGAAGTCTGTGCCGCTCAGCTTGGAGTGGAAATGCTGGGTATAGAGTCCGCTCGCCGGCGTGAACTTCAGCGTGCGCTCAACAAGCCCGTTTCCGATCAGCCACGTTGTGCCTTCTTTTGATGTTTCGGTGCGGATGTAGGCCGGCTGGCTGAATGCGGCGTCAGCGACTTCCGGCGGCGCGCTGTGACCTCGGCCCGGTGCGCTGCCGGCGCCTGCGATTTCAAGGAAGCGAGGGAACCCTGTGCCGGGCGCTGCAAGTCCGGCTGCGGCTGCACCCTTTGCCAAAAAGGACCTTCGATTCATTCGTAATCTCCTGCGCGGCAGAGCTGGTTGTTGGGATGATGTCCAAGCGTGTAGCCCCGGGCTATTTCCGGTGGGCGCGCCGCTTCTCAATCCGCGTTCGATTTCCCAGATACCCGTTTCTTTCGCTACGAATCTTAACTCGACAGGGATTGACTCGGAAGCGAATTGTCGCGCCACACCCAGTTTTCCTGACGAATTTGCAAAAGTTTCCTGAGTTCTGCGGTATTGCTTCTCGCGGTGCAGTTTGAGGAGGGGGGAGATGTCCCTCAGAAATTTGTTCAAAAGTGACGGCCATCACAACTAAAATTGCGCAAAAGTGATACTTATCACTATGTCCTGAAGCTCTTATTGAAGAGATATGGCACTCTCCAAATTTCAGGTGTATAAAGGAGGGTCCGCCGCCGGTAGTCATCGGCGGTCGTGATTAAGCGGGAGAAGCAATCATAGGGCGCTACGTGCAATCAATGAGAAATTTGTGGTCATGGAAGCCTCTGCGGCTTTGCGGAACCTTGTGTAAAGACGGAGTTCCAGGCGGAGGGACAGAAAGGGAGGATGCTTTATGGTGGTAGGGGTCCCAAAGGAAATCTTTCCCGGAGAGCGGCGGGTGGGGCTGGTGCCTGCCGTCGTTCCGAATTTGACCAAAGCAGGATTCGAGGTGGTCATCGAGAGTGGCGG
>JBJKQF010000189.1:0-6119 GCA_046705545.1 Terriglobia bacterium | reverse complement strand
CTACAAAATAAGCGGTCCCTATTCGGCGCTTAGTGAACCGCCACCCAAACCGGATTGTATCCCACCTACACGGTGGACTCCACGCCGTTCGTTGCCGTATTGATGACCAACAGATCGCCGGAATCTTCATTCACCACATAGGCGCGGCGGCCGTTGCGACTGAGCGCGATGCCGTTGGGGATAGCGCCCACGGAGCGGCCGTCGAGGACGAGCGCGACGAATCCGGGGATAGCGCCCACGGAAATGGTGGCCACCACTTTGTGGGTGGAGGCATCAATGACGGAAATGTTGCTGCTGCTTGAATTCACCACATACACGCGCTTTCCGTTGGGCGCGATCGCAACGCCGTTCGGTGAGCTTCCCACCTGAATCAGATGGACCTGCTTATGGGTGGCCGTGTCGATCACCGAAACGGCCTTGGAGTTTGAGTTCGCCACATAAGCGCGGCGGCCGTTGGGTGCGAAGGCGACTCCCGCCGGAGCTTCTTCCACCGGAATGGTCGCAATTACTTTGTTGTCGGACAGATCGATCACCGAGACCGATTTCGCGCCAAAGTCAGTCACGTAGAGGCTGCCACCGTTCGGGGTAAGGGCCAGATGCTCGGGCTGCTTTCCCACCGGAATGGTGGCCGTCACTTTATTGGTGGAAGCGTCGATCACCGAAACGGATTGGGAGCCGAAATTCGCCACGTAAACACGGGCGCCGTCCGGCGTCACCACTAGACCGCCGGGACCATTCCCTACCGCGATGGTGGACACCACCCTCTTCGTCACCGTGTTGATGACGGAAACGGACTGGGAACGTCCGTTGGACACATAGGCGGTGCTTCCATCCGGCGAGATCGCCACCCCATAGGGACTGAGTCCCACCGGCACCGTGGCGATGACTTTGTTCGTGGAAGTATTAATCACCGAAACGTTGTTGGAACCCGAGTTCGTAACGTAAGCGACACTCTGAGCCTGCGCCGCTGCCAGCGCCAAACACATTGCCAGCATTGTGCCGGTCAAAATACGGAATTGCTTCATAGATAGCCTCCTAAATGATCTCTTCAGCCGCTGGCCCATTCCAGCCTGGAATGGACGGGGAAGTAGTGAAAGGCGCGCGGGCAAATGCAGACCCGGTCGCGATTCGTCTTTACAGCCCCAAACTCAGAGGTTGAGTCTCTTCACGGCGCCTTCCGGCGGCCGGCGCAGGCATCACCTCTGCGCTTCCGGAAGGCGCTCCGGAATTTTCCTCCGGAGAGTCCTCACCGCGCCCAAGCTCACAGGAAACGATGACAAGAGTCTGAAGATCAAGCTCCCAACGCAGTTTCACATCGTGCCGGCGGCGGCCTTCTTGCGGGCCTCAATTTTCGGCTCCACGCACGCCGCTTTATACCCAATCCCCAGAATCATGGCAAAAATGATGGCATTGGCGGGGATGTGCAGGTTGAAATCCGTCACGGTGTGAATCAGCAACCCGAGCGTGGCGCCGATGCATCCCAGCAGAACCGCCCGCCGGTAGCGCCGGTGGTCTCCGAGGAAAGCTAAGACCATCCGGACCAGAAGATATAGGATTGGGATGAAAAGAAGGCCTAATCCTACCAGCCCGGTCTCTGAAGCGAACTCCAGATAGTCATTGTGGGCATGGTCAATGTACAAGTTCACCAAATGGGTTTGATGAGGCCGGAACGCCTCGCCGTAAGTCCCCAGACCGCTGCCCAGGACGGGGTTTTCACGTACCACAGGGAGCGTGTCCTGCCAGATCTTGCCTCTCTCGGAAGTGCGGAGATAATTGGTTTGGCCGACCTGCTGGAATCGCTGCAAAACAGGCCCAAGCCCGATCCAGAGGGTAAAACCGATTGCCAGGACGGTGAAGGCGGCCACACCCATCACCCAGGCTTTCCTCCTGACCTTGAAGGCCGTCAGTAGGGACAAAACAATCAATGTCGCCAAGACTGCCAGAATTCCTCCCCGCGACCAGGAGAAAATTACCGCCAGCACCATGATCAACATCAAAGAAAGATAAAACACCACCTGAAAACTCGCCGTGCCCTCGTTCCCGGAGGCGGCACTTGCCAAGCGGCCCTCGTGCCAGTCGGACCAGAGTTGGTAGGAGTAGAATGCCAAGCCAAAGGTAAAGGGAATCGTCATTTCCATCAATCCCGCAAAATGATTGCGGTTGATATAAGTTCCGGTGGCCACCCACAGGTCATAAGGATTTGTGAACGTAAAAATCTTGTTCCAGTTCAGCAGGTGCTGGAGGATGCCGTAACCGGCCTCAAAGCAGCCCAGGCAGATCAGAGCCACGACTAGAAGGCTCTTTCTCCGGGCCGAATCAAACAGATGCACGGCCAGGACAAAAACCCCAAGGTAAGCGAGAATCTGGAGAAACATCAAAAGGGTTGCGTGCGGGTCGATGCTGAGGGGCGTCCAAGTTCCATGTGGGTTCAGCGCCTCCAGCCACTTGGCAGAGACCGCGCGCGTCGGGGAGATCGCAGCCGCCAGGCCGGCTGGCAGGGGAATCAATTGCAATCCCGCCCAGAGTACAAACAGAAAGGGCCAAATCGGCAAAGAAAGCCTGATTTGTCCGCGCCGCTGCTGGTTCCAGAGGAAGAACAGGACCGCCAGGAAGATCGAGACTTCCGCCAATGAATAGGCCAAGGGCTGCACGCCACCAAAGGCCAGGGCGCTCCCCAGGAAAATTAGGGCCAAAACGAGCTCGAGAGTTTTCTTCATCACAATAACCCCACGGTGAAGCCGGAGTCCGTCCATCCGCGAGCGCCAGCCAACCTTGTCCAAGACCTGCTTGCGGAGGATCTCCCCGATCCGAGGAACTTACAAACCCTTGCCAGGAGCTTGCGGCCGGATAACCGCATTGCAGCGCCCCGTGAAGTCAACGAAAAATCCTACGCCTTCCTTTGGCGCTTGGCAATGCCCTTTGAAGAAGGAACTCAAAAAAGGGGCGCGACATCAATGCGTTGGAGTTCCTCTTCCCAGGCCTTGCTGGTCCATGCGGCTGCCGGCCGAGGCCCCTCCAGAGGCCGCATGCCGTCCTATCGGCTGCCCTCCCGTCCCAGAACCGTACGGAAAGTTCGCAGGACGATTTGGAGATCGAAAAGCAGCGAGAGATGCTGGATGTAATGCAAATCGTACTTCAGTTTCTCCAATGCGTCCTGAAAAGAGGCCCCGTAGGAGTAATTCACCTGGGCCCACCCTGTCAGCCCGGGCCGGATGGCGCTTCGCAGGCTGTAGTAGGGAATAGCGTTCTTCAGCTCCTCTACAAAAACGGGCCGTTCCGGACGCGGGCCCACAAAGCTCATATCGCCCTTCAGAATATTGATTAACTGGGGCAACTCATCCAGGCGAAACAGGCGCAGGAAGCGCCCGAAAGGAAAGATCCGGTTATCGTCCTGCGCGGCCCAGACCGGCCCGTTTGCCTCTGAGTTGGTGGCCATGGTTCGAAATTTGATGAGATGAAAAACCTCTTCATTCTGCCCCACGCGCTCCTGCCGGTAGAAAACCGGTCCACGAGAGGAAGTCTTGATTCCAAGGGCAATCAGCGGCCACAAGGGACTACTCAGAATCATGAAGGCGCAAGCCAGCGCCAGGTCGGATAGCCGTTTGGCTTTCACCGCCATGTTGCTTTCAAAAAACTGAAAACCGTGCGCGCGCAACAGCCACTCGGCATCAAGATGTTCGAGAGGAAGTTTGCCGCTCGGCAACTGAAACATGGTCGGCAGGTCCAGAACCGTGATGCCCGAAAAGCGCGCGTCGATCAGCAAGCGTGCGGCCTCAGCATCCAGGCCCAGCGAAGGACTTAAGACGATCACGTCCGGGCGTAGCCTGGCCAGTGAAGCCTGGAGTGCCGCCCGGCTGTTCGCCGAGTCGCCATTCCCCTTTTCACCTGTCTCCGGCGTGGGGCATTCATTCGGGTCCGCCAGGGGAACCACGCGCAACTTGTGCTCGCCCGCCACCTGCCGCAATTCATCTACTGCCAAGCCGTTACCCAGCACGCCCACCACCGAGGGCCGCGTGAGCGCCCCGTAAAGCCGCGACCAGAGAAGCCTCCACAGAACCACCAACACGGACGCCACCGCAAAGACGATCAGGAAGAAAACCCGCGAGATGGACCAGCGCGGATAGAAATAAAAACCCAGGGTAACGGACGCCATGGCGATGGCCACATCCATCACCACCAATCCGGCGGTTTGCTGGCTGCGCTGATCCCGGCGGGGATTGTAGAGATCTGTGATGTAGAAGAGAAGGGTGAGGAAAAAGCATGACCCGACCGCAATGCTCTTGAACCCATGCGCAATAAAAAATGTCCGCTCAACCGTAAGTGAGATGGCGATTTGAACGGCCAATAGGATGGCGAGAGTGTCTCCCGCCCACAACATCAATTGCCGGTTTCGTATTTGCTGTTTCAGCATCGGCGTTCAATTAGCGCTGCCGGGAAAAGTCCCGGGAGTATTCTGATTTTCCTAACGTCCAGCCCGGTTGTGGGAGCGACAGCTTCTCTCTTCTGAAACGCTTCCGGGCGACGGCTGGCGCACGGTTTGCGACAGCCGTTCCAGGAGCCCGTCCAGAGGCGCCAAAACCTGGTTCCACTGGAAGCGTGTTTCGATCAGCTTCCGGCCGTTTCTCCGGAGCCGCTCACGGTACGCAGGATCTTTGAGAATACTGGTCACATGCCGGGCAAGCCCGCCCGGGTCCCGGCCCACCAGAATCGTGTTCTTTCCCTCTTCGCCGAAGGCGCCCGCCACGCTTTCCGTGGCCACCGCGGGAGTGCCCAAAGCCAAGGATTCCAAAATCTTCACTTGAATGCCCGCACCGAAACGCATGGGGGCCACACTGACAGCGGCCTGGGTCACCTCCGGCCGGACATCTGGCACATTCGCCAGAACTCTTATGCCCGCGGTCCCGGCCAGATTGCGAACCACCCGGGGCGGATTCCACCCCACGACTGTGAATTCTGCCTGGGGAACCTCCCGTTGAATCAGCGGGAGAACCTCTCTGGCAAAAAAGACTGCCGCGTCCGCATTAGGAAGGTAGTCGAGCTTGCCCACAAAGACGATGCGGTGCGGGTCAAAGGGTCCCTCATAAAACGGAAATTCGCCTGCGTCGATCCCGGTAGGAACCAGAAGAAAGTTGGACTGTGCGCCCCGCTCGCAGAGCCAGGAAATGTCGATGGGCGAGGCCAGAACCACTCCGTCGAACCAGGAAACAACTTCCCGCTCATAGCGCGCCAGCCGCTCCCGCTCCACCCGCGCCGCAAGGCCGTATGGATGCAGAGAGAGGCGCGGCATCCGTGAATAATGAAGGTGCAGGGAGTCGGTCATATCAAAAATGCGAGGCAGGCGGCTAAATGGCTTGGCGTATTCAGCCATTCGAACCAGGTGGACGATCAGGATATCGATTCGCCCCTCTTCGGCCTCCCGGGCCAGACGGCTGACGAGTTGCCCAGCCTCGAACAGGCGGACTTGTATGGGCAAAGAGCTGAAGAGCCCCTTCAAGACGTTCCTTGCGTATCCAAGGTGAGAAAGGGGAAACAGGTTTTCTTCAAGCCCAGTCAATGGGGGAAGTCCTGACTTCCTGCCGTTGGGAACCGGCGTCGCAATGGAATACATTGAAACCTGGTGCCGGCGCGACAAGTGCCGCAGGAAATGGTAGGAGCGGAGCTGACCGCCGCTGGTGGGAGGATAAGGCAACCGGGAGGTTAAATAAGCGATCTGCATCGTTTACTAAATAAGTATTTGAGCCCGCACTTGCGAGGTCTGCAAAGCATCGGCCCTTACCGGATGTTCAGGGACTTGGCGTGAGCATCATCCGGTTTTCATCATCAGCGGGCCGGCAAGACCAATCCTGCTTTTACGGGCCTTGCAACGGTGATAAGTGAGACTTTCTTTGAAGACTCCCGCTTGCAGTATCCAGTAGCCATCATTAGAGATTTCTCATTGCAAACTCCTAATTATCGGCCACCCTGCTCCCAAAAACAATTGCGTCGGAGCTTCTTCCCTAGGTTTTCTTATGAGCAGATCTCAGGGGAGTACTGGAAGGTTACAAGTGGATGAGGGTTAAGGGCGTGGAAGACAAGCGGCAGGGGCCCGCTGGGTCCGCTGGAAGATTAGGAATTATTCC
>JBJKQF010000188.1:0-4414 GCA_046705545.1 Terriglobia bacterium | reverse complement strand
TGGCGCTGCAAAAGGAGATCGTTAACCGCGTTGCTCAGGAAGTTTTCAAGAAGAAGGGCATCAAGGTTAGCTACCTGGTGGGAACGATGATTGAATTGCCCGCCGCGGCGCTCTCCGCCGGGGAGATTGCCCAGGAGGCGGAGTTCTTCAGCTTCGGCACCAATGACCTGACGCAGACGACCTTCGGGCTTTCGCGTGACGACTGCGGGAAGATCATCAAGGCTTATGTGCAGCAGAAGATCTGGCCTGCGGATCCCTTTGCGGTGCTAGACCCGAAGCGAGTGGGTCGGCTGCTCAAGCTGGCCACCTCGGAAGGTAGAACGACCCGTGAGAAGCTTAAGGTGGGAATCTGCGGAGAGCACGGTGGTGAGCCGTCTTCCATTGGCGTTTGCGCGGAAGCCGGCTTGAACTACGTAAGCTGCTCGCCTTACCGCGTTCCCATCGCACGTTTGGCGGCGGCGCAAGCAGCCCTGAAACAGGCGTCGGAAGGCGAAGCTTACACGACGGCCTAACTTCGGCAGTCGTTTGGCAGGGGCGGGTTCCTGACCCGCCCAGGTCAACCCACGAATCGGTAAGAGGCGGGTTCCGTACCCGCCTCTGCCCCAGCTAAAGTCTTAAAGTTTTACTTTAGGTGTAAACGGTTGGTTTGGGCCATGTCGGCGCGCCGACATGTTGAACCAGTTCTTTAAGAAGAGCCCGCAGCGCGAAGCCTGCTGTTGCGGGCTTTTGCTTTGGTGCCCACGCTCGCACGGCGACGGAGACTCAGGTTTTGACGCGGGTTAGAAGGTAAATCCCTCCCAATCCAAACAGCACATCCGGAGACCAGGCAGCCACGGCAGGCGGAAGCTGTCCCAGGTTTCCCATGGCCTGGAAGAGGCTCGACACCGACCAATAGACCACCGCAATACCAATGCTCAAGGCAATGCCCGCCAGCGTGCCGCGCCGCCCCGTGGAGAAGGAGAAGGGGATGGCAATCAGGGCGATGACAAAGGCGATCAGGGGATAGGAGAACTTGCGGTAAAAAGCCACGGAGAGCCGAACCACGTCAAACCCGCTGTGCTTCAGCTCCTGAATGTAATGCCGCAGCTCCAGTACGCTCATCTGCTCGGAAGGCTTCACCTCTTTCTTGAAGTAATCCGGCTTTTCGTCGATTTCCTGGAAAGTGCTCACTGAAAAACGCCGGTAGTCCGTGACTTGGCCAGCGCTAAAGTCGCGGACCCATCCATTCTCCAGCACCCACTCCTGAAGGTGAGGTTCCCAGAACATCCGTGCGGCATAGACGCGCCGGCGGAGGCTGAAATCCTGGGGATTGATCTCAAAAACCGAAAGATCGGCAAAGACGTTCTGGTCCGGATCGAAGAAGCGGTAATTGTAGATTTTGTTGTTTTGACCGTAGATCCATTGCCGGCCCGGATTGTAAGCGGTTTGGGCTGGTTTGCCCTTCACTTCATTGAGGATTGCGTCCTGGCGCTGGTTGGTTTCCGGCAGATAGTCATTTCCCAGAAGGAACATGCTGGCGCTCAGCATGCCGGCGGCGATTAAGACCGGTACGGAAATTCTGTAGAGGCTGATCCCGGCCGATTTGATGGCGATTACCTCATTCGACTTGCTCAGCAGGCTGAAGCTGACCAGCGTGGCGACCAGGATGCACAAAGGCAGCATGAGATAGACGACCTGCGGGGATAAGTACCAGTAATAGGCCAGGACGGTCTGGAGGGGAATATGATTGCGCACGATGTCGCCCAGGTGCTGAAAGAAATCAAAAATCATGTAGATGCCGGTAAAGGCCACCAGCATGACGGCCAGGTAGAAGAGCCAGCTGCCCAGCACGTAGAGGTCAAGAATCTGGAAAAAGCGCCCGCGAATGAGGCCAGCAGGCTTTGCCTGCGACTTGCTGCGCCTGCGAGCCGCCTTCTTGTCCCGAAACCTCTCCCAAGTTTGGCCGATTCTGCCCGCCCAGTGGCGGAAGAGATCGCTACCGCTTTCCACGCGGTTCATCCGGTGGAGCATCCACAGGCCGACCAGGAGGAAGACCACATTGGCCCCCCAGAGCCCGATCTCGGGACTCAGCCTCCCTTGCTTGGCAAAGCTCAGGCCGAACGCCATCAGAACGTAGTAGATAAAAACCAGCAGGATGCTCAGCAGCAGCCCAAACGCCTTGCCCCCTTTGCGCGTCATCACGCCCAGGGGGAGCGCGACCAATGCCAGCGCCAGAGCCGCAATGGGCAGGGCCAGCCGGTAATTGATCTCCACCCGGGCCGCCCGCTCGCGGCTGACCCTCTTGAGCGTCGTCAGCAAGGTTAGGGGCGGCAGCATGGAAGGAGAAACCTTTCCGTGCGCCGCGCGGTTCTCGCTTTCAACGGGAAGGTCGGTTTCATCAAAGGAGATCAGCGAATACCGCTGAGGGTATTGCGGGTCAAACTCGTGGGTGGCGCCGTGCTGGAGCAAGATGGACAGCCGGCCGCCGCTCTCGTTGACAAGCTGCCCGCTTTTCGCTAACGTTACTGTCATTTTGCCCCGTTGGGACGTATCGGCAATGAAGACCCCTTGCCACTGCCCTCCGGAAGCCGCGATGTCCTTCAGGTATAGTAAGCGGTGAGGAAACTGTTCGATGAAGACGCGGGGGCGGATTTGATAGTTCGCCTGGGCGGCAGCCAAGCTGCTGTCGATCTGTTGCAACTTGCGGAGCGCCAGCGGGGAGAGGGAGAGACTCATCCAGGTGGCCAGCAGCCATCCCCCTGCGGCAAAGATGAGGACGGGCCGCAGAAACTGCCCTCGGCCGACCCCTGCCGCGCGGACGGCGATGGCCTCCCCATCCGCAGCCATGCGGCTCAGGCCGATCAGCGTTCCCACCAGCACCGCGACGGGAATCGTGATCACCAGAATGCTGGGAAGCGGAAGCAGAAAGAGCGAAATCACCTGGGAGGGTGGGACGTTCCGCTGCGCCAGCATCTCGAGCACGCGGCCCATGGGCTTCAGATAAAGCACAAAGCTGAAAACCCCCAGCCCGATCAAGGAGTGCGCGAAGATTTCTTTGAGGATGTAGCGAGTCAGAATCCTCATGGAGTTCTTTTGAACTTACCCCTTTGGAAAGTTAAATGAAGCAAAACTACCTCATGCTGCTTTGGCATATGCACCAGCCCTTCTACAAGGACTTGGCCGAAGGCGTTTACGTCATGCCCTGGGTGCGGATGCACGCCCTCAAGGATTACTACGGCATGGTCGCGATTCTGCGGGAATTCCCGGAGTTTCACGCCACCTTTAATCTGGTTCCGTCTCTGGTCAGCCAACTTCAAGAGTATGCCCGAGATGAGGCGCGCGAGCAAGCCGCCGAACTGGCCTTCAAACCCGCCGCGGATCTTTCCCCGGAAGACCGGGAAAGTCTGATTCACTTTTCCTTTCAGGTCAACGTCAAAAACCTCTTGGAGCGGCTTCCGCGCTTTCGCGAGCTCTATGAAAAGGTGCGGAAGAGCGATCCTAGAAGCGCGGCACGCTTGTTGACCGCACAGGACTTCTTAGACCTTCAAGTATTGTCTCAACTTGCCTGGTTCGATGAAATCTACCTGGCAACGGATGATGTGGTGCGCAAGCTGGTCGAGAAGGGCCGGGGATACAGCGAGGAAGATAAAGCCGCGGTCCGTAAGAAGGAAACTGAAATATTTAATGTAACACTTGAAGAATATAAGAGCGCTTCCCAGCGCGGCCAGGTGGAGCTTTCCACGTCGCCCTTTTATCACCCTATTCTGCCCCTTCTCTGTGACACAACCTCGGCCCTGGAGTCCCATCCCGGGGTGCGTTTGCCCCATCGCGCTTTTCGCCATCCTGAGGACGCCTCCGGCCAGTTGAAGTCTGCCGTGGCCTTGCACGAGGAGGTTTTCGGCCAGCGCCCTCGTGGCCTGTGGCCCAGCGAGGGGAGCGTTTCCGACGAAGTGCTGCGTCTGGCGGCGCAGCAAGGTTTCCGCTGGGCTGCAACGGATGAGGGAGTGCTGGCCAGGTCGATTCGCGCCGGTTTCTACCGCCGCCCGGACGGAACGGTGGAGAACGGCCACGAGCTTTACCGCCCGCACCGGGTTCGGTTGGGTGAGCAGGAAATCTCCATGCTTTTCCGCGATCACCAGCTTTCCGACCTGATCGGGTTTGTCTATTCGCACATGGATCCCCAGGCTGCCGCCGAGGACCTTTACCAGCGGATTCGTAGCGCGGCCCGCAGCACCGGAGACCGGCCGGCGCTGATTTCCCTCATCTTAGACGGTGAAAACGCCTGGGAATTCTATCCCGGCAACGGGCGGGAGTTTCTGAAGGCTTTTTACGGCAGAGTCTCCGCTGACCCGGAGTTGAAGGCGGTCACAGCCAGCGAAGCTCTGGACTTGGTGGAGCAGGGAAGTCTCTCCCATGTAGTTCCAGGGTCCTGGAT
>JBJKQF010000187.1:0-35951 GCA_046705545.1 Terriglobia bacterium | reverse complement strand
ACGGGAACGAGCGGAAACCTTATCCACGCGACCTCGGTGAGCTTGAAGGTTCATTAATAGAAGTTCTTTTCCAGGGGCTGGGCGTGAGGGTGCACAGCCCCTGGCACTCTGGGCCTGGTGGAGCCTCTGTGCCCTGCGATTGAGGGTCTGCCTGTAGGCGGATCAGTTTTTAATCTTGCCTCGCACTTTCCTCAAAATCTGGGACATCATCAGTCCAAAAGCGCCTCGATCAAGAGGCTCCGGGAAGGGGCGGGCAATAACGTCCAGGTATGGGGTCCCTGAAAGGTGCTGAAGGTCAGGGGAACGTGGAAAATAAAAGCCGACGAGACCGGGTCGCACACACGGTTGTGATTGTGATCACAGATTGTGGCAGACATCTGCTCTAGGCTCACGGCTAAGGAGAACCGAAGGACGCGTCAAAGCAGGTGGCGAGCCGTCGGCTTCAACCTTCAAGGGGGTGACATGCCACAAGACGAGCGAGACATCCTGGCCATTCTTAAACGCGAACTGGAATATATCGAAAAGGGAGGGTACGGCGCTTCGGTTAAAGATCCGGCCAGCGCGACCTCCACAATCTTCGCCGATTCTCTGACCTGCCTAAATTACGGTTATCCGTACCGAATCCATCCCTGCGGGGAATGCCCGCTGATCGATTTCGTTCCTCCGGACAAGCGAACGTCTGGGATGCCTTGCCATGAAATCCCTCTCGACGCCACGGGTACCACTCTGGAGAAGTTCGACCAGGGGGGCGACCAGGGGGATATGCAGCAGGTCGTCATAAGCTGGCTCCGAAAGGCGATCCAGCGACTTGAATCTGAGCGCTCCGCGCAGGGCCAGGCGACGTAAGGAACGGAACGAGTTGTCTGGACTTGATAGCCCCGGCGGCGGTTGTCGTCGCCAAGTTTACCTGCAGAATATCCAAACCTCCACGTGCGCAGTGAGTATGAAAAGCTCAGATAGCTATGGAGCCGGGGCTTAGCCGGGCAACGAATCGCGATACCTTACCCGCCTCGTCGTTTGAATTTTCCGCCTCATACCCGCAGCTTGGCCTTCCCATCTCGCAAATGAATTACGTCCGCCGATAGCTTGATGGTTTGGGCGCTGATGGGCGGATATTCATCTGTGATACAGATCACGTCGACCCGTGAGCAAGCTCACTGCCCGGCGGCCTGAGGATCGTTAAGAATACATACCTAAATTCGTTAGGTTCAGGATGTTCAGTCTGTCCAGCGAGGTACCACAGAATGAACCCTGAAAGGTCGGCAGGAATTAGCAACATGGAAGAAGATTTTCCCAAAGCAGAAGACGGTTGTTATATGGGCAGCTTGAACGGTTCCGCCATTCCCCGAAGCCGGCCACTCTCTGCCCTCAGCTTGCCTGAAGTCAAGCCATTAACCAAT
Source organism: Terriglobia bacterium (assembly GCA_046705545.1). Classification (GTDB taxonomy): domain Bacteria; phylum Acidobacteriota; class Terriglobia; order UBA7540; family UBA7540; genus JAMCXS01. The sequence continues at coordinate 34,551 of JBJKQF010000187.1, read as the reverse complement.
GTTGACCAACAAAAATATGCTGTGTACGATGTGATAAAGATCACAGACAGTTCCAAGTCAAGCGGGCTAAAAGAGGAAGTGTCTAGGTTATGTCAACCCTGTTTCCATGCGTGTTCGGCAGGCAAGGCACGAGGGGTTCAGCTGATAAATAAAGGGGAAGAGGGGAGAGCGAAATGAAGCGAATACTGCAATTCTTTTTAAGCGGAGCGCTCTTGATAAGTGTGTTTGGCTTTTTCGCGCTTGTGAGCCTTTACGCACAACGGCGTCCGGCAACTGAAAAAGCACCATCCGTCGCCTGGAAGGCGCCGAAGGAAGCCAATCCGAGCGACTACGTGGGGGCTGAGACCTGTGCCGGGTGCCACCGTGACATCGCCAAGCAATTTTTCAAGACGGTGCACGCTGAAGAAGGTAAGGGCATGCAAGCCACTACCGCGGCTCCCGGAAAGGCGGAGTCTCCCTCTGTTGCTGCCGGCAGGAAGATTTATGGCGACATGATGTGCGCTGGCTGCCACCAGATCGGTGGCAATGGCGGAACATCAGGACCGGCCCTGGGCAACATTGGTGCGCACGAAACACGCGCCGAGGTTAAGAACGTGTTGCTCAAGCCGCCGGCAGGATCCATCATGCCCGCGCTCCCTGCCAACACGCCCGCCAAGAAAGTTGACGATTTGGTGGATTACCTCATGACGTTGAAGGGGGGAGAGGCGGCAGCCGCGCCGGCGGCAGCTTCCGGACCCAAGATGGTCAGCGGCTGCGAGGTTTGCCACGGGCCGGGTCGCGCCCATGTGCAGGCTGAGCAAGCGGCAAACGGCGACCCCGCAAAGATTGAAGCGGGAACCAAGCTTATCTTCCATTTTAACGGCAACCCTAAAGAGAACTCCGCGCGGTGCCTGACTTGCCATACGACAGGCAAAGAGCAGTCTTCCTTCGCGCACTCTGTTCATGCCACCGCCGGCGTCAGTTGCATAGACTGCCATGCGATTCATCCGGTTGATCTGGCGGATGCCGGAAAAGCCAAACTTCAGGGTGCCCAAGCGCAGTTCTTCGGCGTTCCAAGGTTGAATAAAGAAAATGCCTGGCTGACGGGTCCCATGCTCAAAGAGCCACAGCCGCAGCTTTGCTTCAGTTGTCACCGCACCGTGCAGGCGCAATTTGCCCTGCCGGAGCATCACCGGGTCGGCGAAGGTTTCATGAAGTGCACGGATTGCCACAACCCTCACGGAAGCACGAATCACTTCCAATTGACCAAGGCCAATTGGGAGTCTTGCGTGAACTGCCACGTGGAGAAGCGCGGGCCTTTCGTCTACGAGCACCCGGTTGTCAGAGTAGAGGGCTGCACGGCCTGCCACACTCCGCACGGAAGCGTAAACCATTTCCTGCTCAAGCGGCGCGAGCAGCGGCTGCTTTGCCTGCAATGCCACAGCGTCTTTCACACGACGCCGAGCGTATCCGGGCTGAACGGGCAGGCGAATGTGCCGCACGGCCGTCATGGTTTCCAGACTTCCGGAGACTGCACACGGTGCCATGTGGCGATCCATGGATCAAACTTTGACCCGACCCTTTTGAGATAGGAGGTCTCGCGTGCGAATCATGCGTAGCTTGTTCATTTTCTCAGTAATATTCCTGGTGGCTTTGCCCTTGCTAAGGGCTCAGGACCAGAGCGAGCCTCAACTCCAGTGGGGAGGGTTTGGGGTGCAGGGATCGGCCAGCATGGGATATCGGTTTACCAATGTCAAAGGCTACCAGCCGATGTTCAATGAGCTTTATGACCTTAATACCGGTCCGCGGCTCATGGACTTCAGCTTGTTCGGCCACAATGACGGAACGAATCCATTTGCCGACAATTTCTCACTGACCATGAGCGGCATGGGCGGCGATCCTTATCCCGGCGCGCAGTTTAACTTGTCCAAGAGCAAGGTTTATGACCTGCGCGTCAACTGGCGCCAGTCTTACTTCTATTACACACCAAACGACAACGTAATTCTTCCCACGATTGGCGTTCCCGGACTCACGGATTACCATGACTGGGGCACCGTGCGGAAAATTGGTTCCATTGATTTCACGGTGCACGCTACCAATAACCTGCGTTTCCACTTTCAATACTACCGGACCAGCTTCAGCGGCCCAACCTTTACGACCTTTTCACCGGACTTCCTGGGCTCGCCGAGCAGTTGGGGTGGTTTTGCGCGGGCGAACGCTTATTCCCTGTTTGCACCAACCTTTGATAACACCAACCGCATTACGGGCGGCATCGACTACACCTGGCACCAGTGGAACTTCCACTACAACGTGGGTTACCAGGTTTTCGACGACAATGTCACCCTCAATGCCACCACGCCGGGCGAACTCTCCATAGCTCAAACGGCGGGGGCTCCTCTTACTGCCGCTTCCTGGAGCGACTACCGCAGGCTGACGACGCCGGTCAGCGAGTTTTCATACAACGGCAAGCCTTATTCGTGGTTGGAAGCACGCGGGAGCTACTTGTTTTACCGGTATGGGGGCCCCGCCACGTTCGAGCAATCCTTCAGCGGGGTCAATCCTCCTAACGCGTACTCTGTGACTGAAAGTGGCAGGGCCAACGTCACGGAGCCTAACAATATCGTGGAACAAGGTTTCACCTTTCACGTCAAGCCCTGGTGGGACGTTGTCCTTGATTACCGCTATAGCCGGTTTACCACTACGACCGAGGGGGTCTTCACCAGCCTCTTTGATGGGACGACTCCCGCAAATGGCACGGCTTCCAACGCCTGGAAGTTCGGGTTGCACGAGGGCAATTTGAAGATGATCTTCAGTCCGACCACCAACTTGGTGATCAGTCCTGGAGTTTCCCTATATAAGTCGGACGTGGAGTTCCTTGAGGACGGTGAGGCGGATCCCGCCAATTCAATTCGGAATCACGCCGTGTCCCCTACGTTGAGCGCTTTTTACCGGCCCTCAAAGTGGTTTGACATCCGGGGCAGCATCCAAACTTTTAACAACGGCGCTTCCTACACGGCCCTCACGCCGCACACCGATACCACCGGCCGCGTGGTTGCGAACCTCCGCCTGAGCCAGAAGTTCACCCTGAGCAACGAACTGTACATGGTCAGCCAACGGCTGCTGGCAACACAGTACCAGGGCAAGGTCCAGTCGAACTCCACCATGCTTACCTACTCCCTCAACTCAAAGTACTCATTGTACGGCGGCTTCACCTATGACAACGAGCTTGCGACCGGCATTATCGCCTATCAGCGTGGGGTGCCCGTCGCCGGGACGTCTTATCCGCTTCGTGACCAAGCGCTGAACCGGGTGTGGCAGGCGGGCTTAGCCGCTCAACCGTGCAAGTACTTCGGCATCCGCTTCACGGGGAACTATGTGCGCACCACGGGACTGGGCGATGAAGGAGGGACCAGTCCGGTTTATGGTCCGCTAACTTGGCCGCTCGGAACCGGGACGGTTTACTTTAATATTCCGAAGGCCGGCACGCTTTCAGTGGACTTGCAGCGGAGTTATTACATTCAGCAACTTATGACCGCCAATAACTTCAGCTCCAACATCCTGATGATCCGCTGGACGCGTGATTTCTAGAGGAGTTCGTGCTATTCTGCGTTCGTAGTCAGCAAGAAAGCGCTCGTTGAATCCAAGGTCGGCAGGCTGAGAGCCTGCAATGAAGGGGGAACGATGAACAATCTGACGCGCAGAATAGTAAATGTGGTCTTACCAACTCTTGTAGCCGGTTCCTGTCTCCTGATGCTGACTCCCGGCATGTGGGCAAAAGGGAACGCCAAAGCTGGGAAGTCGCTTTTCGATGCGAAGTGCGCCATGTGCCACGCCGGGAACGGCAGCGGCGACTGCCCCATGGGAAAGGGTATGAAGGTCCCGGACCTTCGTTCCAAGGCCATTCAGAAGCAGACGGACGCTGAGATTTATGGCGTCATTTCCAAAGGCAAGGGGATGATGCCGCATTATGCTGGCCAGCTCAGCAAGGCACAAATTGGCGATCTGGTGGCATATATCCGTACCTTAAAGAAATAAGGTCGAACGCCAGCGGGGAGATGGAACCTCCCCGCAGGCCAGGCGGAGGAAAGACAAATGAGCAAGATCTTGAAAGCTGGGTTGTTCATGCTGGCGCTCACCATCGGAATCGGGCTGGCTTCAATCTCCTCCTTTGGAAACATGCAAATCGCCAAGAAGGAGAAAGCCTCTTGTACCACCTGCCATGTCAAGGTCGGCGCCAAGGAACTTAATGCCGTGGGTGAGTGCTACAAGAAGAGCAAGGATTTGAAGAAGTGCGAAGCAAAAGCTAAGAAGAACTAGGTAAGGGTAAGGGAATAGCAAGGGAGCCCTCGGCGGCGCAAGCTGCCATCGAGCGGCAGATCGGAGGGCATCATGAACCTCGTCCCTTATTTGGTAACCTGGATACCACTTGCTGTTGTAGTTCTCGTGCTGGCCATCTACCGGAACGTAATCGCCAGCCGCGAAGATGAAACGATACACGTCTTGGAAAGCGATGCATCCGCTGTGTCCGCGCAGGTCAATCTTTCCCACAAGCTGGAAGTTGTCGAACGATGGGGCAAGATTCTCACCGTCGTGGTGGTTGTTTATGGCTTGGCCATCGCCGGAATGTATCTCTACTACATATGGCAGCAAGGCGCAAAACTACCGGGATGAAAGTTGAGCCACTGGGAACAACCACGATTGAAAAGCGTCCGCCCCGGTTATCTCCTGCTGTGCGCTGCATTGCTTGCTCTTGCAACGCCGGGCCGGGCTCAGACCTCCGGCGGGCTTGATTGCACTGCCTGCCACACGGATAAAGCTCAAGCCCTGAAGGGCTCCGCGCACGCGGGCTTGAGTTGCACCTCCTGCCACTCGAACATCACCGTCTTTCCCCATCCCAAGAATGTGGCGCTGCCCAAGTGCAGCCAGTGCCACGTGAAGCAGGCCGAGGAGTATGAGCGCAGCGCCCACGGCCGGGCGCACGCCAGCGGAAATCAGGCGGCGCCGACCTGCCAGGTTTGCCACGGGGACGCCCACCTAGTTGCCTGATCTAACACCTGGGCCTTTAAGAAGTCCATCCCGGAGTTGTGCGGTGGGTGCCATTCGCAGATTTTTGAGAAATACGAAGCCAGCGTTCACGGTCAGGCGATCGCGCGCGGCGTGTTTCAGGCGCCCGTCTGCACAAGCTGCCACACAGCTCATTCTGTACAGCCTCCCACGGCCCCCAGTTCGACGGTTTTCCCGACCCACATTCCGGAGACCTGCGGGCAATGTCACGGGAACGTCAGGATGGCCAGCCAGTTCAACATACCCCGCGACCGGCTCCTGAGCTACGATGCGTCTTTCCACGGGCTGGCGGTGAAGGAAGGGTCACTCACGGCAGCGAACTGTGCCAGTTGCCACGGCGTGCACCTGATACTTCCGTCTTCCGACCCGCGCTCGACCATCAATCCCAAAAACTTGCCCAAAACGTGCGGAAAATGCCATCAAAACGCGGGCGAGCGATTTGCCTTGACCCCCGTTCATGTCCTGCCCGGCCTGGCGGAGCCGCCTGCCGTCGAGTGGGTTCGAATCTTTTACCTGTCCCTCATTCCTCTTGTGATCGGCTTGATGTTCTTGCACAACATCGGGGACTGGATTCGCAAGCTGGCGGACCTTCGTTTACGGCGGATCAAGCAAGCTACCCTTCCCGTAGTTTCTCAGCCGATCACCCTGCCAGAAGAAACGAATCACATTCGGATGTATCGGCTTGAGCGCTTGCAACACTTCCTTCTGCTCACTTCCTTCATCGTGCTGGTCTGGACGGGTTTCGCGTTTAAGTACTCCACCGCCTGGTGGGCCAAGCCCTTGCTCGCGGTCGAGTGGGGATGGGAACTCCGTGCGATGATTCATCGCATTGCCGCGGTGGTTTTCATGGCGGTGGCGGGAATTCACCTGATTTCGCTGATCAAGAGCCGGAAGCTTCGGCGACATTGGATGGGCCTGTGGCCCAGGCTGGACGATGCGCGTGAAGGTTTCCAAACCTTTGCATATAATCTAGGTTTGCGGCGTGAGCGCCCCCGGCGAGCTGATCACAATTACGTGGAGAAGGCGGAATACTGGGCTGTGGTGTGGGGGGCGGTGCTGATGAGCATCACCGGCCTGATGCTTTGGGCGCACAATCTGGTCCTGGCATGGCTGCCGATGATATTTCTCCAGCTCGCCAGTACCATCCACTTTTACGAGGCGGTTCTGGCCGCGCTCGCTATTCTGATATGGCATTTCTATTCTGTCATTTTTGATCCTGAAGTCTATCCGATGGATCCGGCCTGGCTGACCGGACGCAGCGTCCGGCGGCGGGAGGGCGAACGGCCAGAGCTCTCCGAAGAAGACGAAAAGAAGCAAGAAGACCAAAACAAAGAAAACAAGGGTGGCGATTCGGGGCTGCCTAAGGAGGGTGGGGGCAAGGATGGCGAGTCAGGAAAGTAGATTCAAGAAGTGGCTTTCTCCGTACGTTTATCTCTCTGGCAATTGGTTGAGCCGCATCGGGGTGGTCATGGTCACCACCGGGGCGATCCTATGGTTCTTCCTCTTGCCCGTCATCCTGCGCGGCTTTACCAGCAACCCTTACTCTGGGATTCTGACGTTTATGGGCCTGCCCGCTATTTTCTTCAGCGGCCTGATCCTGATTCCGCTCGGGATCGTGCTGCGTGCACGCCGCGAGCGGCACAAAGGTATCTATCCCTCGAATTTTCCGCCGCTGGACTTCAAGAACGCCGGGCTTCGACGGCTTTTGTTTTTTGTGGGGGTAACGACCATTGTCAATGTGATTATCGGCGCTCAGCTTGTCTATTCCGGCGTGAATTACACGGATAGCGTTGTTTTCTGCGGCAAGACGTGCCACACCATCATGCAACCCGAGTATGTCGCATACAAGCACTCGCCGCACGCTCGCGTAGCTTGCGTGGAGTGCCATATCGGTCCCGGGGCCTCCTGGTTTGTGCGTTATAAGTTGTCGGGAGCCTATCAGGTTTACGCAACGCTCCTCAATATCTACCCGCGTCCGATTCCGGTCCCCGTAACCAACCTGCGGCCTGCCCGCGAGACGTGTGAGCAGTGCCACTGGCCGGCAAGGTTCGAGGGAAACCGTCTGGTGACCATTCCGCAGTATGCGGACGATGAGTCCAACTCCCTGACCAAGACCGTACTGCTGATGCACATCGGAGGGGGCGACGGGTTGGGTGGCATCCACGGCGCCCACGTGGGCCCGGGAATCACGATTCGCTACGGGTCGGATGAGAGCCGGCAGAAGATGCACTGGGTTCAATATACCGACGCTGAAACCGGTAAAAGCACCCTCTTTGTGGACGACAAGACCAACCCCAAGACTGTTAATCCCGCTGCAGGCCGGGTGATGGATTGCGTCGACTGCCACAATCAGCCCGCTCACAAATTCCATCTGCCATCCGACGCCATGGATGAGGCGATGGCCGCCGGCAAAATTTCACCCGCGCTTCCTTATGTCAAGAAGGAGGGGGTGGCGCTTCTGCAAGCGAAGTATGAGACTCAGAACGAGGCCTCGCAGAAGATTGCGAACGGCTTGGAGCAATATTACAAAGAGAAATATCCTGCGGTGTACAATTCTCAGCGCGCTGAGATTTCCAAGGCAGCCCACGCGGTGGTGGCAATCTACCGCCAGAACGTCTTCCCCAAAATGAAGGTGACGTGGGGAACCTATCCCGACAACCTTGGCCACATGAACTTTCCCGGGTGCTTCCGCTGCCATGGAACACTCCACGCCGCGAACGATCCCAGCAAGATGGTTCCACAAGACTGCAACGTTTGCCACAACGTGCTGGCGATGGGGGATCCCAATCCCAAGATTTTGACGGAGCTGGGACTCGGTGGTCCGCCGGCGAGTCCTCCGCAATAGGCTTGCGGCCCCGCGGGTTCCTCCCGCGGGTGGTATGCTGGTGGACCAAGCAATTTCAGTTCAGGTCGGCCTGAAGGATTGTGAATATGTCTTTTCCCCTCCGCCACAATGCTCAAAACTCGGGAAGCGGACGGTGCCGGATCGCGTGAGGATTTTGGTGCTCAACGCGGGATCCAGCAGCCAAAAAAGTTGCTTGTACCAACTTGGCGGGACGCTGCCCAATTCTCCTCCTGATCCTGTCTGGGTGGCGCACACGGATTGGGAGCAATCGTTTCAGAACGCGCGGCTCGAGGTCAGGGCTGCCAACGGCGAAGCGGTGCAGGAGCAACTGACAGTCACTTCCCGGGCAGCCGCCCTGCGGCGCGCGCTGAAAACTCTCTGCCATGGGCCGACCCGCGTCCTGAAGGATTACTCGGAAGTGGATGTGATTGGCCACAGGGTTGTTCACGGGGGAGAACAGTACCGTGAATCAACCCTCGTTTCCGCGGAAGTCAAACAAGCTGTCGCCCGCTTGGCCGCCTTTGCCCCGCAGCATAATCCCGCTGAGCTGGAAGGCATGGTCGTCTCCGAAGAACTTTTTCCAGACCGGCCCCAAGTCGCCGTATTCGATACCGCATTTCACTGCCGGATGCCCCAGGCCGCGGCCGTTTATCCGGGACCTTACGAATGGACTGGAAAAGGAATTCGCCGCTACGGCTTTCACGGCATCAGTTACCAGTATTGCTCCGCGCGTGCGGCCCAGATTCTCGGCAGGGACTTAAAGTCGTTGCGACTGGTCGCTTGCCATCTGGGCCACGGGTGCTCCCTCGCCGCAATCCAGGACGGGCGCAGCGTGGATACGACGATGGGATTCACTCCCCTGGAGGGGATCATGATGGCCAACCGCTCCGGGACCGTGGACCCCGGCATCCTGATTTACCTGCTCCGGGAAGAGGGGTATACTGCGGAGCGGCTGGATCAAGTTCTCAATCGTGAATCAGGACTGTTTGGAATTTCAGGAGTCTCCGACGATATGCGGGAGATTCTGAAAGCTCTGGAAGCCGGGAATCCGCGCGCGCGGCTGGCTTTCGACATGTACATTCACATTTTGCGGCGTCACATCGGGGCTATGGTCGCCTCGCTCGGCGGGCTCGATGCTTTGGTTTTTACGGGTGGGGTGGGTGAGAACTCGCCTCAAGTCCGCGCCGAGGCTTGCCAAGGACTGGAGTTCCTAGGTGTCAGGCTCGACCCGGAGAAGAACGCCGCTTCTCCCGTCGATCAGGACATTGCAAGTCAGGATTCCGCCGTCCGCGTTGCCGTGGTTGCGGCGCGCGAAGACTGGGCCATCGCGCAGGAGTGCTGGAGGCTGGCCCGTGCGGACGCCCCGTCTTGAAACCGGAATTGAGCGTAAGAGAGCGCGCCATAAGACGGCTGCGCGGCTAGGAAGATGTCCCATAGCGGATTCTTCGTCCAAAAACCGGCTCCAGAATGACGCACGCGGCCGATTCACGGAAGCCCGCGCTGAAGCAAGATCTATCGTTCGGAGGGAGAAGTTATGAACGAAGCAGTTTTTGCCCACCGGATCCAGTTTGCCTTCACGGTGATGTTCCATTATCTGTTCCCGATTCTTACCATGGGGCTGGGATTCTTCATTGCCCTTTATTCCACGCTTCACATGGTGACCAAGGATGAGCGCTACGCGCGCGCGGCCCAATTCTGGGCCAAAATATTTGCGATCAATTTCGCCCTGGGCGTAGTCACGGGGATCCCGCTGGAATTCGAGTTCGGAACCAACTGGAGCCGATTTTCAACTTACGGCGGCGGGGTCTTTGGGCAACTGCTCCCGCTTGAGGGCGTCTATGCCTTCTTCTTGGAGTCGGGATTCCTGGGGATGTTTTTGGCTGGGGAGCGCCGGGTGGGGAGAACGTTGCACTGGCTGGCGGGGCTGGGTGTGGCGTTCGGTTCACTGCTATCGGGTTACTTTATTGTCGCCACCAACGCCTGGATGCAGCACCCTGTAGGCTATGAGTTGAGTCCTTCCGGCGGCGTGAGACTCACCTCCTTCTGGGCAGTGCTGCTCAATCCCTATGCCGGCTGGGAGTACGCGCACACCATCAACGGCGCTTTGCTGGCGGCTGCATTTGTGATCGGGGGCGTGGGAGCTTTCTATCTGCTCGCCCACCGCCACTTAGAGTTTGCTCGCCTGTCGGTGAAGACGGCGGTGATTGCGGGTGTCATCCTGGCGTTCACCCAGCTTTTCCCGACTGGCGATCTGAACAGTGCCAGCGTGGTGCGCTACCAGCCCACCAAGCTGGCGGCTATGGAAGGTCTTTTTCAAACCGAGCGGGGTGCTCCCCTGGCCATCATCGGCATGCCGGACACGGAAAAAGGCGACCTGATCGATCCAATCTACGTCCCCGACTTCTTGAGCTTTCTCGCCTACGGGAACTTCCACGCCACAGTCGACGGGCTGGCAAAATATCCCAAGGACCTCTGGCCTCCTGTTGAGTTGACCTATTACAGCTACCACATCATGGTGGGACTGGGATCCATTTTTATCGCCGAGATGTTGATCGGCCTTTTCCTTCTCTGGAGGCGCAAGCTTTACTCAAGCCGCTGGTTCCTTTGGGTACTGATGCTGTCGATTCCTTTCCCTTATATCGCCAATGAGGCCGGATGGGTGGTTTCGGAAGTCGGGCGCCAGCCCTGGCTGGTGTACGGGCTGCTGATGACGCACGCCGGGACGTCTACCAACGTGGCGGCCGGGGAGACGGTTTTCACGACTCTGGGCTTCGCAGGAATCTACGCTATGCTCAGCATCCTGTTTCTGTTTTTGGTGGCGCGCATCATCGGGAGCGGTCCGGAGCCAGGAGCGCCGGCGGCAAGCTAAGGCCTCTGATCATCAAGGAGCGCGGTGTTATGCCGCCGATCCCTCATGGCTGGGTTGGCCAGGCCACAGACATCAAGGCGGGAGGATACATCCAATGAACGTCGCTTGGTTTTGGGCGCTGAGCGCCATGCTGACGGCTTACGCGGTGCTGGATGGATACGATCTGGGCGTGGGAACGTTGTCGATTTGGGTGGCGCGCGGCGATAAAGAGCGCCGCCTGACGGTGAACTCCATCGGCCCGGTCTGGAACGGCAACGAAGTGTGGCTGCTGGCCGCGGGAGGCATGCTGGTGGTCTCCTTTCCCCGTGTCTATGCTTCAGGGTTCAGCGGCTTCTACTTGGCGCTCATGCTGGTTTTGTGGCTGCTCATCCTGCGGGGAGTTTCGATCGAGTTTCGCAACCAAACGACGGACCCGCTTTGGCGCAGCCTGTGGGATGGGGGCTTTTGGGTGGGCAGCCTGCTGCTGGCCCTCCTGCTGGGCGCAGCTCTGGGCAACGTCATCCGCGGACTGCCGATTGGGGCGGACGGGTACTTCAACGGTTCCTTCGCCCTGCTGCTCAATCCCTATTCGTTGCTGACGGGTGTTCTGAGCTTGGTGGTTTTGGCCTGGCACGGCTCAAACTACTTGCGCGAGAAGACAGAAGGGGATCTGCAGGCGAAAGCCGCGCAGTGGTCACGCGGGCTCTGGTGGGCCGTGGCGGGTTTGACGGTGATTGCCACCGTGGCCACCTTCATGGTGCGTCCGGACGCGGGGCGCAATTTCCGCGCCTACCCGATTGCATGGCTGTTGCCGTTGTTAACCTTGGCTGGACTGCTGTACGGCTTTCTATGCCGGCGGGAAGAACGCCACGAACAGGCCTTCCGCGCTTCCGCGCTGGTCATCATCTCTCTGATGGGCTCGGCGATGCTGACGGTCTTTCCCAATCTTCTGACCTCCACCGTCAATCCGCAATACAGCTTGAACATCTACAACGCCGCCTCTTCGCCCTTGGCGTTGCGTGCCTCCTTCATTGCCAATGTCATCGGCATGGTTGCTGTGGCTGTTTACAGCACTTACGTTCATCGCACGTTCCGCGGCAAGGTGAGCCTGGATGGCGAGCATTATTAAGATTTCATGTGGGTCGTTCTTTCCTGGAGTGGCAACGCCCGCCACAAATCAATTTTCAGAGGAACTACTGCGTTTGAGCGATATCCGGAGACAGGCATCTGGCGCTGCCTGATTTCTCTTTAGCCCGCGATGTTTGGCCCTAGGTGTTTCCGCGCAGACAGGTAGCGCCTGGGGGAAACGTAGAGATCCGATGCGCCACTGCGGAGTTATTGTGTGACTCTGCGGACGGGCAGACCATGGACGCTTGATAGTTGCGCGAAAGCGACGGTCATGTGGTCGCTCAAAAGCTGAACGACCCAGTAAGCCGCTTCGGCATGCTGGTCCACAAAACGCAGGAAGTCCTTGTAGGTAATGAAACTTGCGCGGCAGGGAAGCGCGGCTTCAGCCGTTTCTTCATGGGCCTTTCCTGAAACCACCGCACTGAGCCCTAAAACATCGCCAGGCATAGCCTGCCCAATCGTGAGCTTATGACCCTCGCCATCAATGCAAAGACGCACCCGGCCGGCCTGAAGAATATAGATTCCCGCTGCCGGCTGGCCGTAAAGGAAAAACTGATAACCTTCCGGATACACCTTGCTGGTTTGGAGGGATTGCAAATCCGCCAGAGTCGCGGACGACAAAACGTTTCCGGGATTCTTAACCTGGGAGCCCTCGTAAGCTTGGTGGAGCGTGTCGTTCATAGACTTTCTCTTAAAACATACTACAAGGGCGTTGCGCACGTAGCAGTGATGCCAGTCACCCACAACTATGCCCCCGTTCACAATTTTGAATGACACGCGGCTAGCGAAGTTGCGAAGCCCAGACTCTCTTCGTCATTGTGTTCCGAGCGAACACACGCACGATCAATTAGATTCTTGTTGGCTGGGCACAAAATTGGTTGCGCGGGAATGCAAAACTGTGGCGCGCGGGCAAGCTCCGGCGACAACGGTGCTTCAGCGGAGCGAGTATTGAAAATGGAAGTGAATGCTTGGGATGGGCTAGCCCGGGAATCGAACGGCGCGGGTGGGGTGAATCATCGGCCGCTGGGGCGGATTCCCGGGCTGAAGCTCAATCTGGTGCTAGTCTAGCTTTCTGAGGTTGGGGCGTGCAGTGCTTCAGGTCACACACCTTCGTGATTGGCATCACGCCACCCTCCCTCGCCTTGTATGGACCCGCCTGGCTCTCGAAACCCTTGAAAAACCGTAAGTTGCCGCTGATCGGCGCGTGGAGGCGACGGGAAACCATCGTCAGGTGCCCGGCCTACGGGGTCCCCAAAAAGCCCTCCAGCGCTGCTTTGTCCTCGATAACCAGGGTTGATCCTTTTAGTTCCGCCACGTGCTTGCTTCGGAATTCGCCCAAGGTTCGCGTCACCGTCTCTCGGGAAGTGCCGATGATCTGGCCGATCTCTTCGTGGGTCAGAGTGAGTTTGACTCGAATGCCGCGCTTGGTTTCCTGGCCCTTTTGCGACCAATCGAGCAGGAAGCGCGCCAGCTTTTCCGGCGCCGATTGTGACAACCCGAGCGACCTCACCTGCTCGCAGGCGGTCTGATAGCTGTTGCTCAACTGTTGTGCGGCGTGGATGGATGCGTCTCCATGTTCGCGCAGCAGGCGCAGAAAATCGTCGCGCTTGATGAAGTTAACCTGGCAGGGCTCCAGCGTTTCAGCGGTGGCCTGGTAGGCTGTGTCTGAGACGCTGGCGTGCAGTCCCATCACCTCTCCCGGCTTGACGATTCTCAAGATCAGCGTTTTCCCCTCACTGGAAGTCATGGAGAGTTTAATGCGGCCTTTACAGAGCAGAAACACCCCCTGGGCGGACTGGCCTTCCACAAACAGCACGGCTCCCGCCGGATAGGCGGTGGTGTATTTGATCGCCTCAAAAGCTTTCAGTCCCGCTTGCGACAGGTCACAAAAGAAACCCTGCAATTTTGAGGAGCAGGTCTGGCAATCTTCAACCAGCTCCAAGCCATACGGCGAACGCATCTTATCCTCCGTTTCTTCCAGACTGAGCCCCGGCGCGCGCGATTTCGTCAATGATGTATCGCGTCATCAACTGCGTCCCTTGGAGATAGACTCCCTTCCCCATCATGCGGGCCAGCAGCCTCTTTCCTTCCGGGTCAATGTAGGTGACGTCGGACAGATTCACTGTGACCTGCTTGGAATCACTTGAGCAGTGTTCCGTCCAACTCCGCTACAGCTCGTTTACCCAAGGTCCGGACAGTTTACCCTCCAGCTTTACCGTGGTTCCGTCTGGATCCTCCTGGAAAGTAATCCTTAGCATTTTGCACCATCCTGAATCATTCGGCCTCTTCTGGAGAGTCTAAGCCACGGGGGCCGGCGGCATCTCCCGAACCACCAGCTTCCTATACATGGCAGCGCTCGTCACGTTAGCCAGGTCGTAAGTAAGAAAGGGAGGCGTGACGAAATCGAAAGCACCGCTCTCCAGGGCTTCGAGATAAAGATCAATGTCTGGTATCCGTGAAACGACGATGACGGGCAAAAATTCATGGTGCTGCTGAGCTTGGCGCAGCACATCTAACCACGTCCCGTCGGGAAGATCTGTATCGGTAAAAACCATCTCCGCAGCACCCGGCTGCTTGAGCAAGAGGGAAGCCTCCTGGAAAGTATGAACGTGGCGGACCTCCATGCCCAAGCGACGGAGAACCCGCAGCAAGGCTTCGGAAGGATCTCGCTGATCGTAGATCATGAGTGTCTTGATCTTCTCTCCCATGGTGTTCTTCCCACGTCCTGTCATGCAGCCTAGGCGCAATTTAGTTCCGAGTGGAGATGGACCCAACTCCCCCTAGGGCACTTAGCATTCCAAACGGTAGTTTCTCAGTGGCTATTTATGTGCTTTTATATCAATGCGTTATTGGTGTGGAAGGGGGTTGATTTAGGGGAGGTTCAATTTTGGAGTGACCGCTACTCGTCACGCGGCGATATTTCGTCAGGCAGGTGCCGTGTTGGAAATTTCTTGTCGAGTAATTCCCAGCTTCCGCATTTTGGAGTTCAGAGTAGTCCTTTTTAGCCCTAAGCGCGCGGCGGCGCCATGCGGCCCACCGATAATCCCTCGAGTTTCCCGCAAGACTCGCAGGATGTGCTCGCGTTCGGCATCCTCAAGTGTGTCTGGGCTTGCGCTTTCATCCTCCGGTGGGTTGAGCTCCGCGAGCGGAACGCGCAGCACCGGACCGGGCGAAAGGATAACAGCTCTTTCAATGATATTCTCCAACTCACGGACATTTCCTGGCCAGTGCCAGCGCGCGAGCGCCTCGATGGTTTCCGGCGGAATGATCTCGATCTTGCGATGCATTCTTTCCGCATGCTTTTGGGCAAAGTAGTGGACCAGGATCGGAATGTCCTCGGCGCGCTCACGCAGGGGAGGAACCGTGATAGGGAAAACCCGGAGGCGGTAATAGAGGTCGCTGCGGAATTCGTGGTTTGCCACCATCTTGGCCAAGTCGCGGTTGGTGGCGGCGATCAGCCGCACGTCCACGGGAATGGTGCGGGTGCTTCCCAGACGTTCGAATTCCTTTTCCTGGAGCGCCCGCAGGAGCTTGGGCTGGAGTTCCAGCGGGATGTCGCCAACCTCATCCAGAAACAAGGTGCCTTGGTGGGCCAGTTCCAGGCGTCCGATCTTCTGGGTGATGGCGCCCGTAAAAGCTCCCTTTTCGTGGCCGAAGAGTTCGCTCTCAAGCAGTCCGGAAGGAATCGCGGCGCAATTCAGCTTGATGAAGGTACGGTCGCGGCGGTCGCTCAAATCATGGATAGCGCGTGCCACCAGCTCTTTGCCCGTACCCGTCTCTCCCAGGATCAAGACCGTGGCGCTGGTGGGCCCGACGGTTTCCACCTGCTTCAGGACGCGTTTCAGCGCCGTGCTTTCCCCGATGATCTCCTCGAAGTGATACTCGGTGCGGATTTCGTCTTCAAGATAAAGTTTCTCCTCCGCCAGCCTCTCCTTCAGCTGCGCCACCTGGCGAAAGGCCAGAGCGTTGTCGAGGGCCATGGCCACGTGGCCGGCTATCTGGGAAAGCAGGTCAACCTCCTTTTGTTGAAAGGCCGCCTCGTCACGGCTGACCAGATTCAGGGTTCCGAGCACTCGGTCCCGCGCGATCAAAGGCAGAAAGCAGGCGGATTTGACGCCTTCCGCCAGCAGGCGGCGCACGGTCTGGGGAGGCAGGGGGCTGCCGCCCAGGTCATTGACCACCAACGGCTGGCGGGAATTCATCACCCGGCCTGCCAGGGTTTCCTGCATGGGCGATAGCATTTCACGCTGGAGCGAAGCTTCGCCGGACGCTTGTTCCAGAGGTACCAAACGCAGCTCTTTGCTCTCCGGCTCAGAAAGCGCCACGGTAGCGTTTTCATGGGGCATGATACGGCGCAGTGTGGCCGCAATCGCGGCAAAGAGTTCCCGAATATCCAGATGGGAGAGGAGGACGGAGCTGACCTCGAGCAAAAGGGCTTCCTCGGCGCGCTTACGTTCCGTGATGTCCGTCGAAACACCCGCCAGAGCGTAGGGTTTTCCCGCCGAATCGAACAGCGGCACCTTCACGGAGATGTAGGTATGAATGCCGTCGGCTTGCGCCACCACTTCCTCAAACTCCATGGGCACGCCGGCGTTGAAGACTCTGCGGTCGTTGGAGCGCAATCGCTCGGCAATCTCTTGCGGGAAGAGGTCGTGGTCCGTTTTTCCGCGCACCTCATCACTGCTGATGCTGAACAGCTCGGCGAAGCGCTGATTGATTCTGACGTAGCGGCCTTTCATGTCCTTCAGGTAAATCACCGTCGTGGAATTGTCCAGAATGCTTTGGAGCTGCTGCTCGCTGTTCTTAAGCGCTTCTTCCGCGCGCTTGCGCATGGTGATGTCACGCAAAACGGCCAGGACTACCAAGCCTTCTCTGTTGCGTTTGATGGGGCTCAGCATGATTTCAACGGGAAATTGCGAGCCGTCCTTGCGCTGCGCGTAGAGCTCCATACCGCTGCCCATGGGGCGCAGGTGTGGGTCGGATCCGTAGTTGGCGCGCTGCGCCACATGCATTTCGCGGAAGCGCTTGGGAACTAGTAACTCTATCGGCTGGCCTTGCAACTCCCCGCGCGCATATCCGAACATCTGTTCCGTTTGCGCGTTGACGCGTTTGATCACGCCTTGCGCGTCAGTCACCACCACGCTGTCTGGAGCAGACTCAAAGAGCTGCTCGAACAGCGCTTGGGTTTCATCCCAGTGGCCCTCGGCGCTGGGGTGTGCCGGGCGTTCCCCGCCGGACTGCAAAGTTTGATGGTTGAGAGCGTTGTCCACGGCCAGCGCGGCCTGCTGTGCGACGCCCTGCAGGAACGCCAGGTCGTCCTGCGTATAGGCTGCTTCAGCTTTACTCCCGAACCCCAAGGCTCCCAGGCGGTGCTGCGCTGTGGACAGGGGCAGAACACAGTAGGAGCGGATACCGTGCTCGCGCAGGACGTTCATGATGGGCGGAAAGCGATTCTCCCCGGCCACATCGTTCACCAGCAAAGGCTGCTGGTTTTTCCAGACCCAGCCCGAGCAGGAATCTTCCGTGGACGTCTCCGGAGGGAGGGAGAGAGCACCTGCGCCCAGGCTTTCCAAGGTGGTGAGCCTCATTACGTTGTGCTCAGACTCGTGGAGGACGCAGTTGAGGAAGTCGATGTTGACCACACGCTGGAGGTGTTGCGCTAAATCGTGGAAGAGGGAGGCCTGGTCACGGTGCCGGGCGATCAAGTCTGCGATTTCAAGCAGAGTTTGATAGCGGTACACCTGAAAGCCTGAGCTTCCGTTTTCAACCTCTGCGGGGCTCATAAGAGCCCAAGATATCATTGGGATTAGTGGCTAGGCAAGCGGAGTACACAAAAAGGCGCACCCATGGGCTTAATGATCCCTGGGAACGCCGAATAAATCCCTCAAGGAGGGTGGGGGCGAAGCGGCCGCGTTAAGTCGCTGGCCTTTGCGGAGGTACTGGCTGGAGCGTCAGCATCCAACTCCGCATTTGCGTGCTTGCTTATCGCCTTCTCCACCCTCCTAATGGCTCCATCTTCATCGACCTTGCCCGCGGGCGCAGTGACACCCGTCACCCGTTTCTGTGACTGGTCCTGCAGCCCTGTTTCCAGACCGCTCCACAGGCTGGGGGCGCGGTTTTATAGGCCCGTTACAGTGTGGGCACTCACGCTTCGCGCATCACTCCCCGGGATGTTTCGGCCGGCGTGAAAAAATCGATTTCAGGCGATCGCGTACGCTGGTTTCAGCGGCGCGCACTCGCTCACTGGCGCCGGGGAAACGGTCGCGTAGCCGTTGCAGAATCTTGTGAGCCCAAACGTACTCTGAGGAGAGGACGGAGAGTCCGGCCAAGAGCAACAATGTACCTTGCAAGATGGGGAGAAACAGCCCCAGCACACCGAGCGCCACCAGGCTCCAGCCGGCCGCCAAGACGAGTCCTCGCTTGAATTTTCCGGCCATGTCCGCGTGCCGAGCTCTCCGTGCTTCCTTCTCCTCGCAAGCGGAACTCAGGAGGATTGCGCCGTACGGGGCACAAAGCAGTTGTAAATCCAGGCAAAGATCAAGCCGCCGATCCCGCCGTCCACCAAGCCGTATCCTGTTCCCACCAGCACATCCACAAAATGGTGTGAGTTGTGGAAGCCGGGATAGATCGAGCTGACAGCTTGAAGAAAGCCGACGCCGTAAGTGGGAGCGGCAAGATTGACGAGGCCGACACAAAGGATTCCAGCAGCCCAGGTAATTGCGGTCGCGAACGCTATCGCCTTCGCTGAAAGTCGCATGAAATTCCTCCTTGTTGTTGGAGCTATGACCAGCTTGCCAAGAGCACTTCTGCTGCTTCTTCTAATACCTCAAATGCTGCGCGGGCACAAGCCCGCTGTGATTTTCAGGCCGCTTTTTCCGCCTGCTTGATTTCCTCCTTCGTTTTGCCGGCAGTCACAGGTTTAGCCTTTTCCGGTGGCGCCGGAATTTGCACCAGGATCTTGCAGGGCGCATGGTGCGAAACGTACTGCTCCGTGGAGCCCAACAGCACTCCTGCCAAGCGATGGTGCTGATGGTGTCCGATCACCAGAAGTTCGATACCTTTCTCGTCCGCTTCGTCGACGATGGCTTCCCCTGCGTGCCGGGCCCTGAGCAATTGCGTCGCGATATGCATGGAGAAGTTGTGGGAGGCAATTTGCCGGGCCATCGCGAGAACTTGCATGCCGGGGAGATTGAGGAGCTCATCGTCGGCATCGAGAGGCAAGCCGGCCGCGACTTCCACCACGTGGATGGCCATCAGGCTGGTTCCCATTAAGTTCGCCATTTGGCAGCCGAGCTTGGTTAGACTTCCGGCGGTTTCCAGGTCGCGCAAAGCAACCATGACTTTGGGTTCTTCCATGGCTTCCTCCTTCTCCTCGCTTCAGAATCGAGGGCGTCTCGCAACCCCCTCGATTCACAGAACGAGGGCCGTCGTGGGGGCGTGTGACCGTCGGACCCAGGTTCAAGCTGGTCTCTTGAAAAACTGTTGTCGACACCTCCCCTTATAAATTCTCTGCCCTGCGCCTTTCCGAATCTGTGAGCCGAATCACATATGGTGGTAACCAAGGTCACGGTGGCACTGAGGCGCATTTGTTAAATTGGTTTTGCGCTGGTAGGGGGGAGAAGAGCCAGAGACTATCCTGCTGGAACGAAAGGCGATCCCCGATCCCCGATCTCCGTCGCCCGAGCGCTCTTCCCTCCCGCGCTGAGGAGGAAAGGCCATGTTAAGGATAGAGAAGATCCTTTGCCCGCTGGACTTTTCCGAATACTCCGCCAAGGCGTTCGATTACGCTCAATCGCTCGCCCAGCACTATGGAGCCAAGTTGCTCCTCCAGCATGTGGTGCAGCCGCTCACCTCTACGTATCCCTATTACGCATTCCCCGATTCCATGAACGAGGTTTACTGGGATCTTGACTCGCACGCTGAGCAGAAGCTTGCCGAATTCGCGGCCGAGCATCAAAGGAACGGGTTGAACACCGAAAGTTTTGTACATCGCGGCACAGTCACTGAGAGCGTCCTGGAATTTGCCGAGCAACAAGATGTCGATCTGATCGTCATGGGCACTCACGGGCGGCAGGGGTTTGACCGCCTGGCTATGGGGTCCGTGACTGAGAAGGTTTTGCGAAAGGCACATTGCCCGGTTTTGGTGGTGCGCAAGCCCGCGCACGATTTTGTCAGCCCCGGCGATGCCACGGACCCAGTCCGCTTGGCGCGGATTCTTTTTTGCACCGACTTTTCCGATCACTCCAGCCGCGCCCTCTCCTACGCCCTATCTCTGGCCATGGAGTACAACGCGGAGCTGACCATGCTCCATGTGCTGGAAGATCTGCCCGGCGGCGAGGACCTTCAGAGCAAAGAGGCTGAAATCACCCAGCAACTTGAAGAGGCGGTGCCGGAAGCCTCGCGCGACTGGTGCAAGATTCGCTCTGCGGTGCGGATTGGCAAGCCGTATCAGCAGATCCTCCAGGTCGCCCTGGAAACGGACGCGGACTTGGTGATTATGGGCGTGCGGGGCCGCAACTCGGTGGACCTGGCCCTATTCGGTTCCACCGCGCACCGCGTGGTCCAATTAGGAAGCTGCCCGGTGCTGGCCGTGCATATCTGAGGGCGCGCCGGCTCCGGCGGAGCAAAGACGCGGCGACAGAGCGGAAATGCGGCTTGAATTCATGCCGCGAAGAAGTTCAGAATAAAAGTTTATATTTGCGGAAGGAGCGAGGTCTACTTTAATGAAACCAACTGGAATACAAGGTTTGGAACGCGCACACGATATCTACCGCCAGGCGCATCATCCCCTGGATGTCTTCTTTTCTCCCCAGAGCGTGGCGGTGATTGGCGCGACGGAATCAGCCGGAAGCGTGGGACGCACGCTGCTGTGGAATCTCATTAGCAACCCCTTTGGGGGCATTGTTTATCCCGTGAATCCCAAGCGGGATCACGTGTTGGGGATCAAAGCCTACCCGAACATGGCGGCCATTCCCGGGCCGGTAGATCTGGCGGTGATCGTGACGCCGGCGCCGACGGTTCCCGGCATCGTGGGCGAATGCGTGGACGCGGGCGTGAAGGGCGCGGTGGTGATCTCGGCGGGCTTCAAGGAATGCGGTCCCGCGGGCGTGGAAATGGAACAGGAAATTCTTGCCCAGTTGCGCCGCGGCCGCATGCGCCTGATCGGTCCCAACTGCTTGGGCGTGATGAGTCCCCTGACGGGCCTGAACGCCAGTTTCGCGCGCACCCAGGCGCAGCCCGGCAACGTGGGTTTTATCAGCCAGAGCGGTGCGCTCTGCACGGCCATTTTGGACTGGAGCTTGCGGGAGCACGTGGGCTTCAGCGCCTTTTTGTCGATCGGCTCGATGTTGGACGTGGGGTGGGGCGACTTGATTGACCATCTCGGCGACGATCCCAACACTCGCAGCATTATTATTTACATGGAGTCGATCGGCGATCCCCGGGCGTTCCTTTCCGCGGCGCGTGAGGTCGCGCTCGCCAAGCCCATTATTGTGATCAAAGCCGGAAGGACGGAAGCTGCGGCGCGTGCGGCGGCCAGCCACACGGGTTCCATGGCGGGCAGCGACGAAGTTCTGGAAGCGGCCTTCCGGCGTTCCGGGGTTTTGCGCGTCGACAGCATTGCGGACCTGTTTTCCGTGGCCGGGGTTCTCTCCAAGCAGCCGCGTCCCAAAGGGCGGCGCCTCACCATCCTGACCAACGCGGGCGGCCCCGGCGTGCTGGCTACCGACGCACTTTCGGTGCATGGCGGGGAACTGGCGACTCTTTCGGATGAAACGACGGAATCCCTGAACGCCATGCTTCCACGCCACTGGAGCCACAACAATCCCGTGGACATTCTGGGGGACGCCAGGCCGGACCGTTACGCCAAGGCGGTGGAGATTGTGGCGCAGGATCCCAACAGCGACGGCTTGCTGGTCATCCTCACCCCGCAGGCCATGACCGATCCCACCGAGACCGCCCAGCAGTTGAAGCGTTTTGCAAAGCTGGATGGCAAGCCGCTCCTGACCAGTTGGATGGGCGGCGCGGAAGTTCTGGCCGGGGAACAAATTCTCAATCAGGCGAACATTCCCACCTTTAGCTACCCGGACGCCGCTGTGCAGATCTTCCAATACATGTGCCAGTACGCTTACAACCTGCGGGGCCTGTATGAAACCCCCATGATGGTGCCGGAGGGCGAAGCAAGCGGCATCAACCGCAGCCAAGCCCAGAAGATTATCCAGGGCGTGCAGAAGGAGAAGCGCTCGCTGCTCAATGAGTATGAGTCGAAGCAGTTGCTTGCGTCTTACGGCATTCCCACCGTGCCGACGTTTGTGGCGGCATCGGAAGATGAAGCCGTGAAGGCCGCCGCTCAGTCGGGCTACCCCGTCGCCTTGAAACTCCACTCGGACACCATCACGCACAAGACGGACGTGGGCGGCGTGCAGCTTCGCCTGGAAAACGAGGAGGCGGTGCGGAAGGCCTACCGCGCGATTGAGAGCTCGGTACGCGAGAAGGCGGGGCCCGGACACTTCCAGGGTGTCACGGTGCAGCCCATGATCCAATTGCACGGATATGAAATCATTCTGGGCAGCAGCTTCGATGCGCAAATCGGCCCTGTTCTGTTGTTTGGAACGGGCGGCCAGTTGGTGGAAGTTTTCAAGGACCGCGCGCTGGCCTTGCCGCCGCTCAACACCACGCTGGCACGGCGCATGATGGAGCAGACGCGCATCTGGAAAGCTCTGCAAGGCGTGCGCGGGCGGAAGCCCGTGGACATCGCGGCTCTTGAAACCCTGCTGGTGCGCTTCAGCCAACTGGTGGTTGAGCAGCGCCGCATTCGTGAAATTGACATCAACCCGCTGCTGGTCTCGCCGGAGGGACTGGTCGCTCTGGACGCTCGCGTGGTGCTGCACGGCCCGGAGGTGAGTGAGGAGCAGTTGCCCAAGCTGGCCATCCGTCCCTATCCCGCTCGCTACGCCTCTTCCTGGGAGATGAAGGACGGCACGCCGGTGGTGATTCGTCCCATCCGTCCGGAGGATGAGCCGCTGATGGTCAACTTCCACCACACGCTCTCCGAGCGCAGCGTTTACATGCGTTACTTCCACATGCTTTCGCTCAGCCGGCGCATTGAGCACGAGCGCTTGACTCGCATCTGCTATATCGATTACGACCGCGAGATGGCGCTGGTGGTGGAACTCACCGACCCCGCCACCGGCGCCAAGGAAGTCCTGGGCGTCGGCCGCTTAAGTAAGCTGCATGGCCTGGATGGCGCGGAGGCGGCCATCGTGGTCAGCGACAAGTTCCAGCGGCGCGGCCTGGGCACGGAGCTGCTCAACCGCCTGATCAAGATCGCGCGCGACGAGAAGCTCAACTACATTGTGGCTGAAGTCCTGCGTGAGAATCCTGAAATGCTGCGCATGCTGGAGAAGGTCGGGTTCCGAATGGAAAGCGGCGGCAACGAGGAAACCGCTCGCGCCGTTTACGATTTAGCCGGCGTCACAGCCAAGTAGCCTTACGGTAGGGGCGTTGTCCCCGCCGCCCGCTTTTCTTACAGGCGAGCGGGCGCGGAAGGCAACGCTCCTACAGTAGTAAAAATAGCAGCGGCGTAAAGAGCGCCACGTCCATCAGCACGCGGAACTTTTCCAGCGCGATCTTTTCTCCCCAAAAATCCAAGAGCATAAAGATTCCGGCGCTGAGGATCTCGGCAAGCGCCAGCCGCCAGTCGCCGCCCATCGCAAGGATTCCCACGGCCGCAAGCCCCGCCGCTCCCGACGTAAGCGTCAGGCGTTTTCCCATCCAAACCGTCCAGGGGTGCGGACGTCCAAAGCGGTAATGCCGCAGCCGCGCCCATTCGCTGGACTCGATGGCCGCGCAATTCAGCCAGCAGAGAAGCGTGAAGACCGCAAAGGGCGCGAGCAATCCAATCCCTCCGCTTCCTATCTGTTCCCACACCGGGAAACATGTTCCCAGGCCGAACAGCACGCCCACCAGCATCTCTTTGGGAACGGCTTGGCCCGGCTTGCGCCGGTGCACCAGAAAAAAGTAAACACCCACGGCCAGCAGGATGAGGAGGCCGTGCCGGAAAGTTTGCGCCGGGATTCTGGCCCAGGCCAGCCAGCAGGCCAGCCCGAGTGCGGCGAAAAAAGGCAGCGCAAAGCCCCAGCGGCGCCGGCGGTAGAAGCGGTGCCGCGCCGCTTCCGCGTCCTGCCCGGCCTCCGGCAAGGTATCCAGAAAGCGGTCCGCCACGTAAATCAGCCAGACCACCAGCGCCAGCAGCAGCGTCACGCTCGTCTCCACCCGCGCGTGGAACGAGCGCGCAAATAGCCTCTGCCACAAGACGGCCACGGCAGGCGCGTCCAGGCTGAGCAGCGTCATCCATAGCAGCGGTGACGCCGGCGCGCCGGGCTCGGGCGATGCGGTGGGGGAATTCATCCCTCCAGATTAATCATTATTAGCAGAATTGTCGCCCTTATCGGCCTGCGGGCGTAGCCCATGCTTGTGCGGGACTCACTGGAATAGGAATTCTCCCCTCTGTGTGCGGCGTCAAGCGGAGTGCCGTCTTAAGGCCGGTTCCGGTCGGGTGCGAGAGGTCTCCCCGCGAACTTTGTTGTCTTTTTATTTTTCGGGAACTCCGTACGGACGGATTGAGAAGAGCCAACCAGACCGCTGGAAACCGGAGGGTGATTCGTTGCTGCCGCAAATTCCTGCGAGGCACGGGAACAGAGGTTGCCAAGGCCGGAACCGAATGTGGCGGTGGATGCGACGGCGGCGAGAGCGAATAGGACCAGAACCAGCGCGTATTCAGCAAGGCCCTGGCCGTCTTCCCTGGGAAGTAGCGCTTTCAACACTCGTGTCACAACGCTCCTTGCGGCGCATGGAGTTATGACAGCGAGCGATTGTAAACGTGCGTGGCGGGCGACCCCTCCGAATTGCTCCCCTCCCCCGGGCCGCCCGTCCCCTCAGGTGGAAGGCTAACATAATTGCTCGACGGCACAAGTCCTCACGGAATAATTAACTTATCAGTAAATATTCAATGGCAGTCAACGCCGTCGGGGAAGGCGATGCCTGCTCGACGCCCGCAAAACTAAAGGCTCAAGCCGAGGGATCCAGAAGCTCGCCGTCGTTGGAGCGGCTCCGGGTGAGTTCCATCATCACTTGATGGGTTCCAAAGGCTTCCGGGCCGCCGGTCTCTCCTTGCGGGCGCAGGCGCGAGTAACTGCCGTCGCTTTCAAGAACCCAGGCTTGCCTCTGGTCGCGCAGGCAAATATCCAGGAACTCCCAGAGCCTCTCCTTATGCGCCCGGACCCTCACGGGAGTTACAACTTCAATCCGCTTGGAGAGGTTGCGAACCATCCAGTCCGCCGAGCCGATATAGAATTCGCCCTCCGAGGGGTCTTCCTGCCCCGCGCCAAAGTGGAAAATTCGCGAATGTTCCAGGAGGCGCCCGATGATTGACCGCACGCGAATCCCTTCGCTGCGGCCCGCCACGCCAGGCCGCAGGCAGCAGAATCCCCGGATCACAAGGTCCACCGGGACGCCCTCGCAAGCGGCGATGCACAGCGCCTCGATCATTTCAGGATCTTCCAGTTGATTCATCTTGGCGACAATGCGGGCTGGCAGTCCCGCGCGGCGATTTTCCGTTTCTCTCCTCACAAGCTGCAAGAAGCGCTGCCGCATCACCGTGGGCGCCACCACCAGGGAGGAGTAAGAAGGGGCCTGCGAGTGGCCGGTCAGGTGATGGAAAAGGTTCACGCCGTCGCGCGTCAGCAGAGGGTCGCAGGTCATCAGGCCCAAGTCCGTGTAAAGCTTGGCGGTCCGCACGTGGTAGTTTCCGGTGCCGATGTGCAGATAGCTCCGCAGGCCCGTCTTCTCTTTGCGAACCACCAGAATCATCTTCGCGTGGGTCTTCAAGCCGCGCACGCCGAAGGTGACGTGAGCTCCGGCTTTCTCCAGCTCCGCGGCCCAGTGCAAGTTTCGCTCCTCGTCAAAGCGGGCTTTGATTTCAATCACGCAGGCCACTTGCTTGCCGGCCTCCGCCGCCCGAATCAACGATTTCACAAAGGGAGTGTCATCGCCGATGCGGTAGGCGGTCATTTTGATGGAGAGCGTTTGCGGATCGTCCGCTGCCGCGGCCACAAAGTGTTCCACCGTCGCGTCGAAACTGTCGTAAGGATGATGCACCAGCAGGTCGCCGGCGCGGAGGATGGAGAAGATATCCGCGGTGGCGTCCTGAAGGATGGGCGGGGGAAGGGGATGCCACTCCGGGGCGCTCACTTCTGGAAGGTTCATGCCGGCGAGCTCGAACAGCGTGGTGTAGTCCACTTCGCCGGGCATTTCATAAACGTCCAAAGGAAGCAAATGAAAGCGCTCGCACAGCATCTGGCGGACCTTCGGGTCGGCGCCGGGCCCGAATTCCAGCCGCACCACTGGCTCGTAGCGGCGCTGCCTCACCTGCTCCCGGACCAACTCCGGCAAGGTCCCCGGCAACTCGTCGTCCAGTTCCACCTCGGCGTCCCGCGTCAGCCGCACCAGCGTCGTCGGCCCGCACTCCATGCCTGAGTAGAGCTTCCCCAGATTGCCTCGAATCACCTCATAGAGCGGCGCCAGCACCTGCTGGCCCGGCTCCAGATCCGCCGTCAACCCGACCCATTGCTTCAGGCCGGATGGCACTTTCACGCGTCCGTACATCCATTCCTGCTGCGCCGGATCGTAAAGAGGAAAGATCAGGGACGTGGAAAGATTCGCCAGGAACGGAAAAGGCTGCCCAGACTCGATCACCAGCGTGGTCAAGGCCGGGGAGACGCTTTCGTCAAAGGTGCGGTTGGCCTCCTCTTGTTGCGCCGGGGTCAGCTCCTCCCAGCGGCGCAGGAAGATGCCGTGGGCGGCCAGCGCGGGCGCAATGCTTGTGCGGAAGCACTCGGCCTGCTGTTCGATCATGGGGAGCAGTTTGTCCCGAATCTGCCGGTGCAGCTCGTTCCCTCCCGGCGTCGAGGCCTGGCGCACGATGGCCATGCGCTTCATAAAGAATTCGTCCAGATTGGAGGTAAAGATCGCCAGGAATTTGGCGCGTTCCAGCAAGGGCGTGCGCTCATCCAGCGCCTCCGCCAGCACCCGCCGGTTGAACTCCAGCCAGCTGAGGTCCCGGTCAATCCAGACGTCAGAGAGCGAAGGCACAAGGCGCGTGCTCAGAACCGCTTCATCGCCGGTCGACACCATCTGGGGCGTCGAACCCATTCTTTCCTCCCTCAGGGATGGACCCTAAATAATCGAGCATCGAGGGCGTCACGCCCGCCCGCAAGCGGCACCGGCGCCCTCGAATCCAAGAGAAAATGCGTTCGTGCCGAGGCCTGGCAGGAAGTGTGAGGTCGTCCAAACCGGAAAAACGCACGGTCTCTCAGGCTACAGTTCACCACGGAAATGTTAAATGGATATTGCGCGGGAGTTAATTTGGGGTTAAATGCCTATCGGCAAAGCAGGACTCACCCCGCGCGCCGCAAGAATCCTTGGTGCTGCGCGGTGCGGGATGTGTTCCAATCGACTGGCCGCTCTGCGCTTATTGCTGCGGCGTCGGGGTGCCTATCTGGGTTCCGATCACTTCTCCGGCCACGATGATTTCAACCCGGCGGTTCAATTGGCGTCCCGCGGCCGTACTGTTGTCGGCGAGCGGGTTGCTCATGCCAAGACCCTGTGCTGTCAGCGAATCGGGTTCCAGTCCCTGCTTGATCAGATAGTCACGGACGGAGCCGGCGCGCGCTTCGGAGAGTTTCTGGTTGAATTCAGCGGTGCCGATGTTGTCCGTGTAACCCTCGATGGTCAGGTGGAGGGTGGGATAGTTGAGCATGATGCCGCTCAGCTTGGCCAGCGCCTCGCGCGCCGCGGGCCGCAGATCGGATTTGCCGGTGTCGAACAGCACGTCGCCCATGTTGACTACCAGGCCCCGGGCCGTATCCGTGGTAGGCAGAACGCGATTGAATTGCTCCAGCAGGCGCTGGCGCAATTCTCTCTTTTCACGCTCGGCCTGTTCCAAAGCCGCTTGTCTCCTGGCGATTTCTGCGTCCGCCTTCTGCTTGGCTTCGGCAGCCTCCATTTCCGCCTGACGTTTGGCCTCGGCGGCTTCCATTTCCGCTTGTTGCCTGGCTGCCGCGGCTTCCGCCTCCGCTTTCCGCCGGGCTTCGGCGGCTTCGGCCTGCGCTTTGGCTTCTGCCTCCGCCTTGGCCTTGGCGGCGGCTTCCTCCCGTACCTTGGCAATACGCTCTTTTTCCTGGCGATCGACGGCCAGGGCGCGCGCGTCTTCGGCGGACTGCACCGTCTGGCGGGCCGTTGAGATGATGGTGTTCTTCGGGGCCTTGTTTGCCAAGTCGTCCTCTGCCATCTTCAGGCTGGCTTCCGCCTTGGAAAAGGCTTGGGGGGCGTCGGTCGCAGCCCCGTGCAGCTTTGCAATTTCCATGGCGTTTCGTGCTTCGTACATCTCCAGGGGAACGTGACGAAGGTCCGGCGTCATTGCCAGCGGATTTCCCAGCTTTTCGTACTGGGCGCGGCTCATCAGTCTGTAGTCGGAAACCGGAAAGATCTTCCCCTTGGTGTGTTTCCGCACCCGGCTTTCCAGAACCACCATTTCACTGGGAATGCTGACGGCAAAATAGGGTTCCGCCGTCACAATCAAGGAGAAGGTTTGGGCCGGCGTGGTGGCGCTCAGCTTGCCGTCTCCGTGCTTATTGATCAGGATTTCGCCCGTATTCAGCGTTCGTCCCTCCGGCGTAACCGCCCACAGCACGTAGGTCAGGAACTCGGCGCCGAACGTTGTGGGCGGGCGCAGTCCTGTCACGCTGACGTCAACGCGGGTCGCTCCCTCTTTTGATTTGATCTCGACTTTTGCCTCGCCGCTCGCCTCGGGCATCAGTTTGGTGCCCGCCAGGTCGAGCTTGGTGCTTCCGCCCCCGACTTCGAAACCCACCGCTTGGACCGTCTTGGTGATGGCGTGGGCCGGCGGGTTCATGTGCGCCGCTTGAGCCGCCGCGCCGGCAGCGGGAATTCCGCCTGCCAGCAATCCCAGCAAAGCAGCGCCTGCCCCGATCCATTTTAGAGGTTGCATCATAGGAGCCCTCCGTTCCATTTGCGCGATTGGCGGCCGCCAAGGCCCGCCGGATTGTCTTGAAAGCTGCCGGGTCTTCGTTCCACCCATCCACCGAACTGCTTGCCGGTTAGCGCGCCGAAAAATTACCCCTGGTCGCAATTCTTTCTTCGAATCTTGCCTGACTGACAACGTACACCGTGCCGCCCCCCAAATGCAATCGCCGCGCGCCGAGCCTTTTCCAGCTTGACAAGTGGTTAGTTCTGTGCTAGGCTAGCATAGTATGGTGAGGACGCGCCCTCTTGTCCCTGGCCCGTCCCGCCGCCCGCCCATGGCCCGCCGCAACCCCCCAGCCCGAGCTGCCGCTCGCCTCCGCAACTTGCAAAAGGCCTGGCAAGCCAGCCGTGCGCATTGGGAGTTTACTCCGGCGCGGCAGGCGGTTTCCCGGCGCACCATCAAACTGGCGCAGGCGGCCAATCGCCGCCGGCCCCGCAAGCTTTCTCCCGCTCAGCTTGCCGCGGTCCGCCGCAACGTGGCGCGCGCCCGCGCGGCGCTCCGGGCGCGTGGCCGCTCCCCGGAACACCTGGCGAAATTGCGCCAGACAATCAAGGGAGCTCGCGCCGCCCGCACCGCGCAAAGCGGCTTGCTCCAGGCGGAAAAAGTCTTGAAGCACGGATTGTTTGCGCGCCGCCTGCGCGGTCCCCTCGCCCGCCTGGGAGAAAGTCCCCGCGAGCAGCGGGCGCTGGAGCGCCGGGTGGTTCGCTATCTGGCCCCGCGGAACGCTGCGGAAGAGAAGCTGGCGCGGCAGATTGCGGACGCGCTCTGGCGGCATCATCGGCTCTATTTTGCCCAGGCTGCCTGGGAGCTGGAGCGCTTGCGGGCGTTTCTTGCCGCCGCGCCGCGCGCCAAAGGTTCCTCCGCGGAGTTCACGCGTCTGCGTGCCTACGCCTTGCTGGAAGTTCTGCTGGACCGCGAGCAGCCGGCGCCGCACTCCTGGCGCCTGCTGGGAAAGGCCGAGGGTCTACTGCGGCGCTTCGTCCGCTTGCGCGCCGGAAGTGATTCGAGGTTCCGCATGGGCTTGCGCCTCATCGCCAGCCGACCCAGCGGCCGCGCCAGCCGCGAGCTCGACGACCTCATCACCGATCCCGACCTCCGCATCGGCCTTGTCGAATTCGACCTCGCGGCCTCCTAGCCCGGGTTTAAAGCGCGTTGGCCTTCGATCTGGAGGGGATATTCAACGCGGTCTTGTCGCCTAGGCAGTTTCGGTTGGTTGGCCCTTCTCCCAACCCGCGAAGGGCTGGAAAAACCGCAGGGCTAAAATCGAGCCCTGCGCTACAATTCCCTTATGTCGAGGCTCCGGAGGTTGCAGACAAAGGGCCGCATATTTTTTGTGACTTGCAACCTACGCGCCACTCGAACTCCCCTCACCAGCCGCGACTTCGCAACCCTGGGGGAGGCATTTGGGAAAGTCCGCGAGCGGAGGGGCTTTCTTCTTCCAGGCTATGTCTTTATGCCCGACCACTGGCATGCCGTAATCTTCCCTCGTAAAGGAGATACGCTTTCTAGTGTCATGAACGCCCTGAAGGTCTCTTCGATGCGCGGCATCAACTCCTTGCGTGGCGCGAAACAACCACCGTGGCAACCGCGCTACTACGATCGCATCGTGCGCAGCGTTAAGGAGTTCTATGACACGCTCCAGTACCTTCACCTGAATCCGGTTGGGGCGGGACTGGCGGCGGCTCCAGAGGATTGGGCGTGGTCGAGCGTCCACGCTTACGGCGGCCGCGGCCCGCTCCGGCTGAGGGTGGACCTTCTTAACCTCCCCGCCGATATAAAAACGCCTTTGAAACGCAGGGCCCGCCTGGGGTGGTCTCTGATCGCCCCGGCCCTGCGGTTCTTCATGCGCCCACCGGGCGCCAGGGTGTAAAGAACGTCGGTTTTCCTGCCACCGCCAGTTCTCTTGTGGGTTCGATGTCCTGCCTGGCTTTCGTTGATTGCCGTTCGCCGACCCTACTCAGATGCCTCTGTAACGCAGGGCCCTCCTGGGGCGGCTTGTCCGCCCCGGCCCTGCGGCACTTCATGCGCCCACCGGGCGCCCGGTGTTTAAGTCCGTCGCAGGAGCGGTTCGGCCCCGGCGTGCACGTTCCGCGGCACCCCGCGAAGAGCTGGAAAAGCCGCAGGGCTGCGGTAACCAGCTGTTACCGCGAACGAGCCCTGCGCTACAGAACCCTTGCTGCGCGGTAGTTGGGTGCTAATGGCGCGGGCGAATTCCCGGTTTAGGTGTTGGTGGTTTGGGTATATATTGACCGCGGGAAAATTCGCACCGGCGGAAGGATAAAACGACTATGACAACCCCAGGCGAGGAATTGATCAAGGGCTCTCAGGAGCACACGCTTGCCACCATACTCGCTTTGTCTGAACGCGCTTCCACCAGTGATGCAAACAGGGCACGTTCATGAATCGGGCGTATTATTCTGATCAGATATCCAACTTCCTGAAATCTAACGTTGACACGGTCCTGGGCGCGCTCGAACGCGGTAATGATTTTCAATTGGAGCTAGCCCAACGCGATGCATGGTTAGAGGAAATCGAAATACTCCAGTCGGTTTTGCGGCCATATCAAGGAACTATTTATTTTGAGTATTCGATTCCCCGGATGGGGCAACGTATTGACGTTGTCATCTTGATTGGGCCGGTCATATTTGTTCTTGAGTTCAAGGTAGGTGAAAAGCAATTTCACTCTCATGCTTTAGACCAGGTCTGGGACTATGCCCTGGATCTTAAGACCTTCCACGAGACGAGTCACCAACGTCTCGTAGTTCCGATCCTCGTTGCCACCAAGGCCGATAACGCCAGGCTACTTGTTGCTGCGAGCCCTAAAAGCGATAAGCTTGTTCTCCCCATTAAAAGTAATGTAGCACTACTCGGCAAAGTGATCGAGGAGGTGTTGAGGTTTGCGGTGGGCGCCAACATCGACCCGGAGCAGTGGGAATCAGGCAAATACTGCCCCACCCCAACAATCATCGAAGCTGCATTAGCGCTTTATAGCGGCCACTCGGTTGAAGAAATCTCGCGGAGTGATGCAAGCGCGACCAACCTTCGTCAAACATCCGAGTCAATCTCCTTCATTATCCGTTCTGCAAAGGAAAGGTTCCACAAGGCGATCTGTTTTGTAACTGGGGTTCCTGGAGCAGGAAAGACATTGGTCGGGCTCAAAATAGCAACCACCCATATTGATAAGGCAAACGACCTCTACAGTGTTTTCCTTTCTGGAAATGACCCGCTTGTTAAGGTACTTCGTGAAGCTCTCGCGAGGGATAAGATCCGGCGCGAAGTGCAGCGGGGAATAAAGGTCAAGAAGGGTGAGGCGATGAGTGAGGTTAAGACGTTTGTGCAGAATGTTCACCATTTCCGGGACGAATGCCTACTTGACCCGGACTCTGCGCCCATCGAGCATGTTGCACTGTTTGACGAAGCGCAGCGGGCGTGGAATCTTGAACGGACGGCAAGTCTTATGCTGCGGAAGAAACACATCCGAGATTTTAAACAGTCCGAGCCGGAATTCTTGATTTCTTGCCTTCATCGTCATGCAGATTGGGCTGTTATCGTGTGTCTCGTCGGTGGGGGGCAGGAGATCAACACGGGTGAGGCTGGAATCACAGAGTGGATTGCGTCACTTGACCGCTCATTTCAGGATTGGCATATCTACATTTCTTCCCGACTTACCGACAGTGAGTACGGTGCAGGGGAGGTTCTAAATAATTTGAGGACACGTCCCAATGTCGAGTATAGAGATGAGTTGCATCTTGCAGTTTCGATGCGCTCGTTTCGCGCCGAGCACGTGTCGTATCTTGTTAAACAATTGCTAGACCGGAACGTTGAAGAAGCTTGCAAGACTTGGCGAAATGTGGAAGCGAAATATCCAATTGCTATTACACGCGACCTTGAAAAAGCAAAACAGTGGCTCAGGACTCGCGCAAGCGGCTCGGAACGTTACGGAATCGTGGTTTCCTCTCAGGCCCAACGACTAAAACCGCACGCAATAGATGTAAAAACGCCGGTCGATCCAATTCATTGGTTTCTTGATGGGAAAGAGGACGTGCGTTCCTCATACTATCTTGAGGACGTTGCCACGGAATTTCATGTACAGGGACTTGAACTTGATTGGGCATGTGTCACTTGGGATGCTGACTTCAGATACTCAATAAGTGGTTGGGAACATTGGTCTTTTTGCGGAGATCGCTGGAATCGTATCAAGAAGAAGGAGCGGCAAAACTACCTCAAAAATGCCTACCGTGTTCTTCTGACGCGAGCCCGCCAGGGGATGGTGGTTGTGGTTCCTCCAGGCGATTCGAACGATTCCACGCGCAATCCTGCCTTTTATGATCCAACCTTTGAATATCTGAGAGATATAGGCTTTCCACTCCTATGACTGGTATTCGCGCGAATTGTCTTTGAATTCTAACTCGTCGGCGCGGCTCGCCCCTTCGATACCCGACGATCCGCGTTGCTTGAGTACCGGTTCCGGCGAGGCAAAATTGAAAATCTTCATGGCAACGGTATTTGGCTGCGGATTACCACTGACATGAAGCACATACGCGCTGGCGCGCAGGGGCTGAAGCCCCCAAACTTTGCCAATCGTGCGGGGGAAAAGGTAGAATAAAAGTGATGCGCCGGGGAAGAGGCTCCGGCAGGAAACCATGGGGACATACTTTCAAACCGCACTAGGTAAAGTCATCGGTTCCAAGAACGACCGGGAGCTGAAGCGGCTGAGCGCGCGCGTGGAAGAGATCAACGCGCTCGAGCCGGAAATGAAGAAACTGGCCGACGAGGATTTCCCGCTCCGCACGGAAGCTTTTAAGAAGCGCCTGGCGGAAGGGGAGGCGCTCGACGACCTGCTGCCGGAGGCCTTTGCTCTCTGCCGGGAGGCGGGGCGGCGCACGCTCAACATGCGGCACTTTGACGTGCAGTTGATCGGCGGCATGGTGCTGCACGAAGGCAAGATCGCCGAGATGAAGACCGGCGAGGGCAAGACGCTGGTGGCCACGCTGCCCGTCTATCTGAACTCGCTGGAAGGCAAGGGCGTGCACGTGGTGACCGTGAACGACTACCTGGCCAACCGCGACGCCGCCTGGATGGGTCCCATCTACCGCCTGCTGGGCCTGAGCGTCGGCGTGATCGTCCATGACCTGGACGATGAGGAGCGCCGGCAGGCCTACGGCTCTGACGTTACCTACGGCACCAACAACGAATTTGGGTTCGACTACCTGCGCGACAACATGAAGTTCGACCTCGCCGACTACGTCCAGCGCGAGCACAACTACTCCATCGTGGATGAGGTCGACTCCATCTTGATCGATGAGGCGCGCACCCCGCTCATCATCTCCGGCGCCTCCGACGAGTCCACGGAAAAGTATTACCGAACCGACAAGGTGATCCCGCACCTGAAAGAGAAGGACGATTACGAGGTTGACGAGAAGATGAAGACCGTCAGCCTGCTCGAGCCCGGCATCGCCAAGGCGGAAAAACTGCTGGGCCTCGAGAACATGTACGACCCCGCCAACATGGAGTTCATCCACCACGTTTATCAGGCTCTGAAGGCTCACACGCTCTTCAAGTTGGATCGCGATTACGTGGTGA
>JBJKQF010000186.1:0-9510 GCA_046705545.1 Terriglobia bacterium | reverse complement strand
TAATACATGTAATGGGTAAGAGCCTGGACTTATCTGCAGAGCCTCGATGTGTCCGTTCCGACAAGATTATCACTCTAGCCTAATTGTTTCTTCAGAACCGCAACCGCTTCCCACATGGTCGAGAGCTGGGCCGAGACCCGCCGAGGAGCAGTCCCACCGATCACATTCTTCTTCTGGATGGCCAGTTCGACAGAGACGGCCACTTTCCAGAGCTTCTGATCCCATACTGGAATAAACTGCCGGGCCTCCTCAACCGTGATCTCTGCAAAGGTCTTGTTCCGGTCCGCGCAATACTTTACGAGCTTCCCCACCTGCTCATGCGCCTGGCCGAAAGCCACGCCACGTTTAACCAGCGCGTCGGCAACATCAGTAGCAGTAAGAAATCCCTGCGCCGTCGCTGCCTTCATCCGCTCCGGATGGGTGCGGACGGTTCGAATCACACGCCCCGCGAGCGTCACGCAGTCCAAAGTGGTATCCACACCGTCAAACAAGGCGTACTTGTCCTCCTGGAGGTCACGGTCGTAACCCACCGGAAGACCCTTCAGAGTGGTCAACAAACTGGACAACTTGCCTTGCACGCGCCCCGCCTTGCCGCGGATGAGTTCCAGGGCATCGGCGTTCTTCTTTTGAGGCATCAAGCTGCTGCCGGTGGCGTAGGCGTCATCGAGTTCAAGATAACCGAAAGCCGGCGTGGAGTAGATGATGAAGTCCTCTGCCAGACGGCTGAGGTGGACCAGCACCAGCGAACAAACAAACAGCAATTCGCAGACGAAATCCCGATCCGCCGTGGCGTCCAGGCTGTTGCGGGCCACGCGTGAGAATCCGAGCGCCCGTGCCAAACGAGCGCGGTCGATGGGATAGGATGTCCCCGCTAAAGCCCCGGCCCCCATGGGAAGCTCATCCGCGCGCGCATAGCAATCCTGCAGACGCGAGACGTCGCGCAGCAGCATTTCCGCATAGGCCAGCAGGTAGTGAGAAAATAAGATGGGCTGCGCCGGCTGAAGGTGCGTAAACCCCGGCAAAATAGCCTTCTGATTCCGCTCTGCCTGCTTGCAAAGCGACTCCAGAACCTCCACCGCGCTCTTTTGCAAGGCGCGGAGAGCATCCTTGACGTACAGCCGCGCTTCGGTGGCAACAAGGTCGTTGCGGCTGCGCCCGGTCCGGAGTTTGCCTGCTACCGGGCCGATTTCCCGTTCCAACCGCGCTTCCACCCAGCTATGCACGTCCTCGGCCCGCCCTTTTTGCGCCCAGTTCGGGCGCTGTCTGACCTCGCGGGCGATTGCTTTCAACCCCCGCACCAAGCGAGAAACTTCCGGGCGAGCAAGGACCCGCACGCGTCCCAATTCCTGCACGTAGGCAAGATTCACTTGCAGGTCATAGGAAATCAGGCGCCGATCGAAGGAAAACGATTCTGAGAACCTTTCAAACAGCGGATCGCCCTTCCCCGCAAAGCGGCCTCCCCAAAGCTTCATCCTTTTCTCCCTTTCTTCTTCAACCGGCGCTTGGCGCTACCCGGAGAGTTCAGTTTCGCCATGGCTGCCAACTTGACGGGCAAACCCAGAATGTTGATGAACCCTTCCGCGTCTTTCTGGTCATAGTCGGCTCGCATGGTGAAAGCGGCGATGCTGGGGTTATAGAGCGAGTAGGGAGACTGGCGGTCCAGAACACGCACGTTCCCTTTGTAGAGCCCCAGGGTTACGCTCCCGGTCACGTGCTGCTGGGTTGTTTCCACAAAACTCTGGAGCGCTTGCCGCAGCGGAGTGAACCACTGGCCGTTGTACACCAACTCGGCATAGCGAAGCGCCACGCCCTGCTTGTAATGGAAGGTGTCACGATCCAGGCAAAGGGCATCGAGCTCGTGATGCGCCGCCAGGAGGACCTCGCCCGCAGGCGTCTCATAAGCTCCGTGCGACTTGATGCCCACAAACCGGTTCTCCACCAGGTCCGTGCGTCCCACGCCGTTCTCCCCGGCAATCTTGTTCAGTTTCTCCAGCAAGCGGACTGGGGACAACTCCTTGCCGTTCACCGAAACCGGCACTCCCTTCTGGAACCCGATGGTCACCTTCGCTTCCCGGTTGGGCGCCCGCTGTGGGCTGACGGTCAGCTTCCAGGCGTCTTCGGGCGGCTCGCCCAGCACGGTTTCCAGAGGTCCGCCTTCATGGCTCAAGTGCCAGAGATTTTCGTCGCGGCTATAAAGGTCTTTCTTTGTAACGGGCACCGGCACTTTGTGAGTTCGAGCATACTCCAAAGCATCCTCGCGGGAGGCAATAGACCATTCCCGCCAAGGCGCAATCACGCGGAGGTTCGGCGCCAAAGCCTTGAATGCCAGTTCAAACCGCACCTGATCATTTCCCTTTCCCGTGCACCCATGCGCCAGCGCGTCAGCGTGGGTCACGAGGGCC
The DNA here is from genome assembly GCA_046705545.1 of Terriglobia bacterium. Taxonomy (GTDB): domain Bacteria; phylum Acidobacteriota; class Terriglobia; order UBA7540; family UBA7540; genus JAMCXS01. Next base: position 7,108 of record JBJKQF010000186.1, on the reverse strand, counting down.
ACTTCCACTTGCCGCTTGGCAAGAATGGGCCGCGCGAGCGAGGTTCCCAAAAGATACTTACCCTCGTAGATCGCCCCGGCCTGCAGAGCTTTCCACAAGTATTCCCTAATAAATTCTTCCCTCAGATCTTCCACAAAAACCTTGGAAGCACCGCTGGCAAGCGCCTTGCGGCGCAACGCCTTATAGTCATCGCCCTGCCCCACGTCGCCAACCATGGCAATCACTTCGCAGCCGTAATTCTCCCGCAGCCAGGGAATGATGATCGAGGTATCGAGACCTCCCGAATATGCAAGAACTGCACGCTTTACCTTTTGTGAACTTCCTGACAATGTCATGCCTTCCTTTCTTTGATTCTTAGAAAATCTTGGCGGACTCCCGCCCGAATCTCCGGCGGTGCACCGCCTGCCCGGGCCGGATCAGCAAGGCCCTATGCTCCTACCAGATCAAGGATTCGCCTTCGGATGCGGCCGGCTTGGCGTACTCCATCGGTGGCCACAAAAACCGTATCATCGCCGGCCACCGTCCCCAGAACTTCCGGCCATTCGGTGGCGTCAAGGGCTGCCGCTACGGAATGGGCGTTTCCCGGATGGGTCTTGATCACAACCAAGTTCGATGCCTTGTGCACTTCCCGAAGAAACTCCTTTAGGATAATAGCAAGGGTAGGCTGCGAAGAGGCGAAGGGATCGCTCGAATCGGGCAAGCGGTACCCCGCCCGGGTTTTGATCAAGCCCATCTCTTCAATGTCACGGGAAATTGTCGCCTGCGTCACCCGAATCCCGCGCCGGACGAGCTTCTCACACAACTCCGCTTGGGTAGCCGGAGGGTCCCTTTTTAGAAGGTCCAAAATCTGATTTCGACGGTAGAGCTTGTCCATGCAAATTTATACAACCAACTTATAAATACTCTAACACGAAAATTTCCGCAACCGGCATCCAAGCGCAAAGAATAAAGGCGTTGTCAATCCGCGGTGCTGTCGGGTATTATACCTGTGCGGGGTGGAGCAGTCTGGTAGCTCGTTGGGCTCATAACCCAAAGGTCGCAGGTTCAAATCCTGCCCCCGCAACCAAATTCCCCCGACAATTTCCCACAAAGAATTAGCTCCCTGTGCCAAATGCGGGCATTCTTGCTTACCCGGGCTAGACGTTTATAGACTTTCCATGTACGATGACCGGCGAATAAGTGGTCGTCGCGGTCTGGTCACCAGTGTGTCCCCAGCGGGATTTATATGGAGAGGACTTAACCATGAAAAGACGTTCGTTTCTCAAAGCAGTGGCCGGTTTCGTTCCAGGCGTGGCGCTGGCCGGAAATCTCGGCTTTCCGTCTGCCGCAGACACGGGTGGGCCGGTGAACGCGCCCGCCGAAAATCTGTGCGGCCTGGCGCAGGAACTCGCGGGGGAGAAGCGGACGGTTATCGGAGTCTTTCGCGATCCGGTCTTTGCAGGTCACGAAGTCCCGGCCAGTCTGCGCCCGGAGCACTTCCAGCAAGTCTGGGGCGCCAGGAAGGACCTGCGGGTGGTCTTTCTGGACAAAGTCCAGGTTAACTCCTATTCCATCCTCTTCAAGGGCCGCATGGACATCCTGGTCTACCCCTACGGCGAGATGTACCCGATGGATATGTTTCCGGTGTTCTCGGGAAGCACCGTGACCCACTTCCTCAAGCGCGGAGGAGCCTTGCTCACCACCGGGGGAGTTCCCTTCTCCCAACCCGTCAGCAAAGAGGGTAAGTCTCCCCTCAAGGATGCCTCGCGTCCCGGCGAGTTGAGCCTTAATCAGGACCTTTATCGAAAATGGGTGGCGCCGCTCGGATATAAGTACTATGTCCATCCCTATCAGCCCACGGTCACGCGAATCGATCGAGGATACTTCCCCGGCCTGCCCGCCGAACTCAAGGTCTCCGGCTGCGCGCTCGGCCTCGTTGCCAACGGCAGCTCGCACGACCTCATTCCCAAGCCTTCCCATGGCAATCTGTGGCCGGAGCGCTATCCCGCCCGCCGCGTTACTCCCCTGATGTGGGGGACGGACAAATTCGGACAGGCGCTCGCCACCAATGCCCTGCTGATCCAGGACTATGAAAACGGCAGCCGCCGCATTCATCTTGCGCAGCAGGCCGAACCGCATCCGCTTTCCCCAAACACATCAACATTCCGGCCCCTCATGGACAGTCTGCTCAAGCTTCTCACCAACCGCGTGATGGTTGAAAGCGTAGAGACCAATTACGCCTGCTTCCGCCAGCACGAACCTGTCGTGGTGCGCGCCGGATTGCTGAGCTATGAGCCCGAGGCGACGGATGTGGAAGTAACCGTGGAGATTCGTGGCAACGGAAAGACCGTGGACTCGCATACGGAAACTCTGAGTCTGCCCGCCCAACAGAGCGTGACGAAAGAATGGCATTGGACGCCTGAAGCTTTTGAAACCGACGAATATGAGGTTTTCGTGCGGGTTCAGCGGCAGGGGCAGACCGTCTCCTCCGGGGAAAACGCGTTCGTGGTCTGGAATGACGAGGTCGCCCACCGCGGCCCTCAGGTCGAAATTCAGGGCAAGTACTTCCGCATTGGAAAGGAAGAGTCCTTCGTCAACGGCACCAATTATTACGAATCCAAGCGCGGTGAGATCATGTGGTACCATCCGGACGTGAAGCGCATCGCGGAGGACTTGCGGCAGATGCGCACCTGCGGCGTCAATTACATCCGGCCGCACTATCATCCCATCAAGTGGTTCAAGGATTACCTGCTGCATCAACATGGCAAGCTGCCCGCATACTACTCGAGTCTCCAGGACGTTCGCGATCCCATGCCCGACGAGCGCGTCTGGCGCATCTGGGACGCGCTCGTTTATCTCTGCCAAAAAGTGGGCATTGTTTACGGCGGCGACCTGTTCACGATGGTTCCGGAGGAGATGGGAGACCCCCGCGGCTGGATCTCGGTCGAGGAAAGAATCGATTGCCCCGATAAGCTTGCCGTGCAGAAGGAATTCCTGCGCCGCATCAACACGCGTTACAAGGGCGTGCCCGGCATTTCCTGGGACCTATGGAATGAGCCGGACGTATCGCTTGAGGGGCTAACCTATTGGACGGAGGAGCTTCGCCGGACGATGGTGTCGGCGGGCCTTCCCCGCCTTGTCACCGTCGGTGGAGGAACCGGCGAGCAGTTGGGACACTGCATCGACTATATCGGATTGCACGGTGATTCCAGCCGGATTCGAAACATGCCAAACAAGTCTCACAGGCCCGTCATGGTCCAGGAAACCTACATGCCCTTCGACGAGGATCTGGCAAGCGAACTGAAACAGGCCGAAGCGATGCGAGAATGCATCCTCGCCACGGTGAAAAAAGGCTTTTGCGGAGTGGCGCCGTGGTCATGGACGCGGCAAATGTGCCTTTGGCAGGATACCTACTATCCTTTTCCAAGTACGCGCATGGAGAGCTGGGACGACCGCTTGGGGACTCAAACCCACGATGATGCCACGCTCAAACCGGCGGGTCTGGTCTATTTGAACCTTGCGCTGCTTCTGCGTCCCATACGCTTTGTGGGTTTCGATCATGCCAGCGGGCGCATCACCACCAGCCAGGGAGAACTAATCGTCAAACTGAAAGACGATCAGGTGCCAGACTACTCGCTCTACCACGTTTCCGAAGACCGTTGCTACGCCGCTGTGGCTTTAGAAAAAGCAAGGTGGCGCGGCAAAGCGCTGCTTTCAGGCCCGGCAGGCGGATATGTTTACCTCTTCAGCGAAGACGGGTCCGACCTTCTTAACGCCAAACGGATTTACGCCAAGAGCGAGAAGCCCGGCAAATTGATACTGGAAGGCCGCTCATCCGATCCACGCTCGGTCAAGCTGGTCGAAATGTCTCCGCTGGGGAATCGGACTCTGGAAGACCTACACTGGACCCGCAGAACACAGGGAATCGAAGTGGATATTCCCCCAACCTTACAGGCTTACTGGGTGCTCGCGGAGTGGTAGAGCCGCTTTGTTTGGAGCAGCAAGGTCGCAAGCGTTAATTGGACGGCGGCGTGCATGGCCTTAAAATCCAAAACGTTTCTTGGGGAACGGACTTCCCTGTTCTCTCTCTTTACCTTGCTGGGGTTCTTTTGCCTGCTCAGTCTTTCCTGCAACCGGAGAGCTTCCGGCCCGGCAACCTCGATTACCATCAACGGGAACGGCCCCGGACGAGTATTCCAGGGGATCGGAGCGGTGAGCGCGGGAGCGTCATCGCGCTTGCTGATCGACTACCCTGAACGCTACCGCAGCCAGATTCTGGATTATCTCTTCAAACCCCATTACGGCGCTTCCCTGCAACACTTGAAGGTTGAAATCGGCGGCGACGTCAATTCCACCGACGGCTCCGAGCCGAGCATCGCCCATACGCGTGCTGAACTGGCCCATCCTGATTTTGACCGCGGCTACGAATGGTGGCTGATGGAAGAGGCCCAAAAGCGGAATCCGAATATCACCTTGGATTCTTTAGCCTGGGGAGCGCCGGGCTGGATTGGGAATGGCGACTTCTTCTCCCGGGACATGGTGAACTACGTTGTGACGTTTTTGGAAGGCGCCAAGCAAGCTCACGGCCTCACCATCAACGACACCGGCATCTGGAATGAAACACCTTACAAACCCCAATACGTGAAGATGCTGAAACGCGCGCTCCTCGCCCACCACCTGCCCACCAAGCTCGTCTGCTGCGACTTGACCGAAGGCGATGACCGTTGGAGGCCTGTCGCAGAGATGAAGAGCGATCCCGAATTTCGCGAGGCTGTTGACATCGTTGGTGTCCACTACCCACGAGAAAAAGGCCGGGTCGTTGTTCCGGAGTCCGCCCGTGCAAGTGGAAAGCCGTTGTGGTCCAGCGAGGACGGTCCCTGGCGCGGCGATTGGAAAGGGGCCGAAGCGCTGGCGAAGATCCTCAATGAGAACTACATCGAAGGAAGATTTACGGCCACGGAAATCTGGAGTCCCGTGACCTCCTACTATGACATTCTGCCGATTCCAGGCTCGGGCTTGATGTACGCCAACACGCCTTGGTCAGGCCACTACAGGGTCCAGCCGGCGATTTGGGGTATCGCGCACACCACGCAGTTTGCCCAGCCGGGTTGGAAATACCTCAACAACGCCTGTGGGTTTCTGAAAGGCAAAGGCAGCTTTGTGACGCTCGCCGCGCCCGGGACGAGCCCCAAAGATTACAGCGTCATCATTGAAACTATCAATGCGACTGAAACCCAACACATACGGTTTCATGTCGATGCAAACGTATCGCAAGGGACGGTTCACGTCTGGAGGACCAACGCCCATAGCTTTTTTGAGCACATCACCGACCTCGTGCCGAGGCGGGGTAGTTTCCAACTCACACTTGACCCACAATCCATCTATTCCCTCACCACGACTCAGGGCCAGAACAAAGGAAGCGCTTTGGCGCCACCGGCCAAATTGTTTCCTTTCCCTTACGCTGAGAATTTTGAGACAACGCCTCTTGGGCAGTCTCCCAAATACTTCTCCGACCAGGATGGAGCGTTTGAAGCGGCCCCTTGCCAGGGACGGCCTGGCCGATGCCTTCGGCAGATGGTGGAGCGACACCCGATCTGGTGGATTCCCCGGCCCGACCCCTTCACGCTCTTCGGCAACGCAGAGTGGGCCGACTATCAAGCAAGCGTGGATGTAAGGCTCGAGGGCAAGGGAGAAGTCACTCTTCTGGGCCGGATCGACTCCGCCAGTTACATGGTGAACAAGCAGGCACGCAAGGCGCGCTGGCCAAGTTGCTATGTTCTCCGTCTCTCAGAAAATGGGCATTGGGAGCTTGATGACGCAACTTACACAGCTCCCCTCAAGGTGCTCGCCAAAGGGAACCTTCCTTCTCGCTCGGAAGCATGGCGCCACCTTGCATTGAGTTTCAAGGGTAGCGCCATTCAGGCTTCCATAGACAAGATTGTCATCGCCCGAGTGAATGACACCAGCCATCGGGCAGGCATGGTGGGAATAGGTTCGGCGTGGAACCAGGCGGAGTTTGACAACGTTCAGGTTGCGGAACCTGCGCACGCCGCCGCCCAACACGAATCAAAGACTGGAGGAACCCGATGAAAAACTCACGCAGGGATTTCTTAGGATACGGAATCGCCGTCGCGGCAACAGCCGGCTCGCTGCGCGGCGCGAAAAACAGCACCGCTTCAGGCTTCCTGGACATTCTTCGCCAGCCGGACCTCGTCACCGCCTACGGAGAGGAACTGCTCGCCATTCGTCTTCAGCCCTCCGGGGGCCACTGGCGCGCGCGGGACATTGAACTGAGAGCGGAGCTTCGGCAACAGGACGGGAGCCGCACGCTCGCCCTCAGCGTCAGCGCGCCCCAAACCGCCTTGACCCGCATCCACCTTCGATGGGCCGGAAAGCTTGCGGAAAATTTACTGTTCCTGGGAGATCAATGGGAACGATCATACGGCGATCTTGCCTGGCGTAGTTTTGACGGCAACCGGGCCATGCCCTGGTATTTCATCGCCACCGACCGTCGCTCAACGTATGCCTGCGGCGTCAAGACGGGAGCCAACGCTTTCTGCTTCTGGCAAACGGATCAGGAAGGCATATCGCTCTGGCTGGACGTCCGCAACGGGGGCAGCGGCGTAAGGTTGGGCGAGCGGCGGCTGGCCGCCGCAGAAGTGGTAACCGAAGCGGGCCGTCCCGGCGACACGGCTTTCCAAACAACGCGGGCACTCTGCCGAAAACTCTGCACTAAGCCCCTCCTGCCGAAACACGCCATCTACGGCTCGAACAACTGGTACTACTTGTACGGCAAGAACATGACGGCTGAAAGCGTCATGATGGACGTCGATCAGCTTGCAACCCTCGCTCCTGCGGGCGCTAATCGTCCCTACATGGTGATCGACATGGGCTGGGGGAAAGCTCCCGACGGCGCGGGGCCGTGGACCCAGGAGAACAGCGTCCTGCCGGACATACCCGGTCTGGTGGCAAAGATCAGAGCGCGCAACGTACGCCCCGCCATCTGGATTCGGCCGCTACTAACCGTCGAACCTCTGCCGAAAAGCTGGCAACTGGACGTGAACCGGCTGAATGGTCCTTTCCCGCCGCCGGAGAAGGTGATCGATCCCAGTGTTCCCGCCGCCCTCCA
>JBJKQF010000185.1:0-6800 GCA_046705545.1 Terriglobia bacterium | reverse complement strand
AGGCCTGAAGGATCTCCACGCTGCGAACGATGATGCTCTGGAAAGGATTCCGGCAAATAGGGCCTAGACCGGCGGAGCGTGCGGCTTCCTGCGCGACGGGCAATAGGCGGTCAAAATTGAGGCTGTAACGCGCCAGCGGTCCAACGTGATAGGGCGTATCCGGCTTGAGCACCGAGTGCAAGGCGTTTGAATGCGCCACGTGCTCTTCCGCAAAATAATCCTCATAATCATGCACGGAGATGTCGAGTCCGTGGCTTGATACCAGTCGTCCCTCGTTAAAGGGATACTCATCCGGGTGGCTGAGGGATACGAAAACATAATCCTGCTCAAACTCCGGGATGGGAAATTGCGCCACCCATTGGACGGTTTCGAGCGCCGCGTCGCGCGCCCACTTCATCCGCTCGAGCAGGGGCGCAAGCTCTCTTCGGGTCGGCACCCGGTAGAAGCCACCGACCTTGACGTTGATGGGATGGATTTCACGTCCGCCAAGCAGCGTGACGATATCGTTTCCGGCTTTCTTTAACTGGAGCCCACGCTTGACGATTTCCGCGTGTTGCCGCGCCATCTGGATGGCGTCCTGGAACCCCAGAAAATCCGGTGCGTGAAGCATGTAGACGTGCAGCGCGTGGCTTTCAATCCATTCACCGCAATAGATCAGGCGGCGAAGCTCGCGCAGAGGCCCTTCCACTTTCACACCAAAAGCATCTTCCATGGCGTGAACGGCGCTCATCTGATAAGCAACCGGGCAGATCCCGCAGATGCGAGCCGTGATGTCCGGGGCTTCGCTGTAGCGGCGTCCCCGCAGGAAAGCCTCAAAGAAGCGCGGAGGCTCAAAGATCTTAAGCTTGACGTCAACGACCTTGTCGCCCTGAATTTTCACGTACAGGGCTCCCTCGCCTTCCACGCGAGCCAGGTAGTCCACCTTGATGGTTCTACTTTTCATGGGCCTCGCTTTCTTTACGGAAGGGATCGGCGTAGGCGTTGAACCCACGGAACGCCAGCACCAAATCATTTTCTTTCACACCCAGCCGGCTCCATCCAGTGCTCAGGGACCGCGTGTTTGGAGACTCCATGGGGCCAAAGCAACCGTAGCAACCGCGGTCGTAGGATGGGCACAGGGCCCCGCATCCCGCATGGGTTACGGGACCGAGGCAGGGAGTGCCGTGCGCTACCATCACGCAGACGTTTCCGCGCATCTTGCATTCCATACAGACGCTGTGCGCCGGCGTATTAGGTTTGCGGTGGTTCAGAAAAGCGCTGATCACCTCGACGAGCTGACGCTTGTCAATCGGGCAGCCGCGAAGCTCAAAGTCCACCGGGATGTGTTCGTTGATCGGCGTGGACTTGCTGAGCGTATCAATGTACTCAGGCGTGGCGTAAACGACGGACAAGAATTTATTGACGTCCATAAAATTCCGCAACGCTTGAATGCCGCCCGCGGTAGCGCAGGCGCCGATGGTAACCAGAAACTTGGACGCGCGCCTCACCTGGTGGATACGCTCGGCGTCATGCGGGGTGGTGATGGAACCTTCGACCAGCGAGAGGTCATACGGTCCCTTGACGACGGCCCGCGAAGCCTCCGGGAAATTAGCAATTTCAACCTCGCCCGCCACTGCTAGCAATTCATCTTCGCAGTCCAGCAGCGAAAGCTGGCATCCGTCGCACGAGGAGAATTTCCACACCGCGAGCTTGGGTTTCTTGTGTGCCGCCATGTTTAAATCTCCCGAATCTCAAAGAAGGGCTGAATCTTGTCGTAGCGGAAAATGGGACCGTCTTTGCAGACGAAGGTGGGTCCTAGCTGGCAGTGGCCGCAGAAGCCGATGGCGCACTTCATGTTGCGCTCTGTCGAAATATACATCTGGTCCAGCCCCACTCCGCGTTTCTGGAGCTCGAGGACGGAGAATCTCATCATGGCTTCCGGGCCACAGATCATCACCAGTGCGCTCGATGAATCGAACCGCGAGCGAGGAATGACCGTGGTGACAACTCCAACCGACCCACGCCAGGAAGACAACGCCCGGTCCACGGTGACGTGCACACTAAGATCAAGTCGCGCCCGCCAGCTTTCCAGTTCCTTCCGGAACAGGATATCGTCAGGGGTCCGCGTGCCGTACATCAGAACCACGCGGCCGTATTTCTCACGATGCGCGAGGACGGAGTAGAGAGCAGGGCGCAGCGGCGCAAGGCCAATGCCGCCAGCGACAATCACCACGTCGCGGCCGATCGCCTCTTCCACGGGCCACGAACCTCCGAACGGACCACGCACTCCCACAAGCGCGCCGCGCTTTAGAGCGCGCAGGCTGCGCGTGACCGCGCCCACCTCACGGACCGTGTGCACAAGGGTTTTGGGCCGGGCGGGGTTTCCGCTGATGGAAATCGGAACCTCACCGGCGCCGAAGGCATAAAGCATGTTGAACTGGCCGGGAGCAAATGGGAACTCGTGCATTCCCTCCGGCGGCTCAAGTTCAAACGTAAAAGTGTCCCGCGTCTCCTGGCGCGTCCGCAGAACGCGATAGAAGACCGGAGTCATTGGACTCGGAACCGCTGCCGTCGTGGCTTCTTCAAGCATGGACTTCATAAATGTTCAACAGTTGCAGCCGCGCTGCATCCAGCCTTTCCTGGACAATGGTGACAAAGCGCTTCAGGAGCTGATAACCAAGATCGTGGTCCTGTTCGCACTTATTCCGCAGGCATTTGCCGTCAAGTGCGATGGCCCGCGTCATTTCTGTGGCGTGAGCGTCAAACATCCAGCGATAGGGTGGCACCAGCCACGACCAGCCCAGCACATCACCTTCATCGAGCGTCTGGACCTTAACCGGCCCGCGTCCCGTCACAAACATTTCGAGCGCCACCATTCCCCCGCGGATCAAGTAGAAGTGGTTGGCTTCTTCCCCGTAACGGAAGATAAACTCACCGGCGTCAAAACGGACGTTGGATGCGCACCCGACGATCAAATCCAGGTGGCGCTCCTCAAGATCCCGGAAAAATGGATGCGCGGCCAGAATAGGTTTAAGTGTTTCCATGATGACCCTCCGTCGAGCCTGCAGTGTGTTCTTCCGACTGCCGAATCGCGCGAACTTCTTCGGTGATATCAATAGCCACTGGGCACCAGGTAATACAACGGCCGCATCCCACGCAGCCGGAGTTCCCAAACTGGTCTATCCACGTGGCCAGCTTGTGAGTCATCCACTGGCGGTAGCGGGATTTCGTGCTGGCTCGAACGCTGCCGCCGTGGATATAAGAAAGGTCCATCGTGAAACAAGAGTCCCAGTGCTGCCAGCGTTCCGCGTGATCGCCCTTGAGGTTGGTCACATCCTCAACCGTGGAGCAAAAACAAGTTGGGCAGACCATGGTGCAATTGGCGCAGGCGAGGCAGCGGGAAGCTACGTCCTCCCAGCGCGGGCTCCGATAATTGCGGTAGAGCAGGTCCTTGATCCCGGTGGTATCCATCTGCCGGCCCATCTGACCGGCCGCATGGGATACCACAGCCTCAGCTGCAGCCTCTTCCGTAGGGCCGGCGGGCAGAGTGGAAACCTTCTCAATAATCTCCTGGCCCCTTTCGCTTCCCACTTCAACCAGAAAGTAGTGCCGCTCGGCCTCGATAATTTCAGTCAGAGCCAGATCGTAACCTGCCGTGGCTTTGGGGCCGGTGTTCATTGACACGCAAAAACACGTTCCGCCCGCCTGGCCGCAATTGACGGCTACGATGAAAGCTCCCTCGCGGCGCGCCCGGTAGGAAGGGTTGACGAATTCAGGCTGTATGAAAACACGATCCTGGATGGCGATGGCGTGCAGGTCGCAAGAACGGACGCCGATGAAGGCTGTTCTGTGCGGTTCTGAAGGCTCGTTGCTGATTTCCGCCGTCTTGCCTTTGCGGTCCGCCTGCCACAAAAGGCTTCGGGGCGGGAAGAGAGATTTCTTCCAAGAGTGAGGCCCCTGGTTGTAACCAAAGAGCGCCTGGTCGTCGCGCTTTTTCAGGCGGTAGCTACCACCGTTCTGTTCGTCCGTCCACCCGGCCGGCAGGTCGTCTACGGAATTCAAATCGTCGTAAACGATGGCGCCGTCCCGGACGGTGGGGCCGATGATTTGGTATCCACGGTTGGTAAGGGCATCAAACAGCTGCTGCAGGTGATCGCATTGGAGGATGCACTGCTGCTCAGAGAACTGGCCGGTCAATTTGACTACCTCTTTCTACTCCTATAAACGCCATTCTACTCCCAGTCGGACCGTTCGGCTACAAGTTTTACGACGTTTACCCGCCCCAATATTAATTCCCTAGCAAAGGACTCTTTTTCGGGCGAGTTTGCGCGGAGGCTTCTTTCTTGTACCAGGTTTACGATGAGATTTTGGCCGCTTTGAAGCCCAGGGCCAAGAAGGGGCATCAACTTATCCTTGGGGATTCTGGACTGCAGTAAATCTATGGAGAAATTGGATCTAAATTGGACCGAATCCGGTGACGATTCCGGGATTGTAAGACTTTTGCAGTGTTGGGGAATATCCTCGGGCAAAAGGCTATTTGAGCAAGCTTGGAGACTCGCGGCTAGGTCCGCGTGGTCTTTCCCGAAGCGTCGCACTCAAGCACCTGCAGGAATTTTGCCAGCCAAGCGGGATGCGCGGGCCATGCGGGCCCTGTAACAAGGTTGCCATCGACAATGGCATCCGTCATGGGAAGATTCACGTAGTACCCTCCTGCCACAGTTACTTCCGGCCCCACCGCGGGATAGGCGCTGATCGACCTTCCTTTGGCCACGCCCGCCGCTGCTAGCAACTGAGCTCCATGGCACAACGCCGCCACGGGCTTGCCGGTATCAAAAAAGTGTCTGACGGTTTTCAGCACGTCTTCATTCAGGCGCAGATATTCCGGCGCCCGGCCGCCGGGAATCACCAAAGCATCGTACGACTCCGACCTGATCTCCGCAAAAGTGGCGTTGAGGGCAAAGTTGTGCCCGTGCTTTTCGCTGTACGTCTGGTCCCCTTCAAAATCATGGATGGCTGTGCGTACGGTCTCTCCGGACTTCTTCCCCGGACAAACGGCATCGACCGTGTGCCCCACCATTTGCAGCGCTTGGAACGGCACCATGGCTTCATAGTCTTCAACGTAGTCGCCCACAATCATCAGAATCCTTTTGCCTGGCATCGCGGATTCCCTCCTTCGATTCGATCATGGGAATTGTACCGCGGCGATCGCTCTCCAACACTGCGGTATTTTTCCAAAATTTCCTGAAGAGTCCGCAGGAAGGAAGTTTTGCCCTGCGGCATCATCGCGTTTACAACGTTTCCTACGAGTACCGCTTCCCGGAACAGAGCGGGCCTCCGCCCGCCATGTTCCGGCGAACAAATCCTGAGGGTCAGGGGATGGAATTCTAGCGGCGTCCCGGCTGTTGTCCTCCGCGGTAGTGGGGCCGGGGTTTGGAGGTCACGAAGGCCGCGACATCGAAAGCCTGCTGAACGCTCAAACTTCCTGGAGCATTCTGTGGCATGTTGGGTTTGACAAAGGCGGCCATCTTTTCCACGTGACTCATGCCCGCGCCATCGTTGAAGGAATCTGGCCCCCACAGAGCTGGAAAGGTACCGGCAATTCCCCCGCCGTTCGCGCCGTGGCAAGGTGCGCAACTTTGCGCGTAGATCTTTTGGCCGGCGGCTGCAGAGACCTGAGCTGGGGCTTTGAGGTGGACGAAGCCCCTGCCTTCGATCGTCGACCCCATCGGCACGCCGCGCGAAAGCCAATTCATATAGGCAACCATCGCTACCATCTGCGGACTATCGGAAGGGGGCGGGGTGCCGTTCTCGCTCCGCTCAAAGCATTCCTGAATGCGTCGCTCCATGGTGATGACGCGCCCGTCGCGCTTGCTGAAGGCCGGAAAAACGGTGGTCAGTCCCGCGAGCGGCGCAGCGTCAGCCTGCGTTCCATTCTTCAGATGGCAATCCGCGCATTTCATCTTGTTTCCAACGTAGCTCGCCGCATACTTCGGTGTATCAATGATAATATTGCGGCCCATCCGGATACTCTCGCCGAGCGGCCCGGCCGGAATCCGGGCAGCATCTGGAGGACTCCACGGGACCTTCGGGGTGGCCGTTGCTTGCGCCGCCACCATCGGACGGACTTCCCGGGATTGGGCTCTCATGCCGCCTTTAAAAATTACCCCGAAGGCCAGAAGTACGCAGGTGCATCCCAGCCCAGTGACGGAGCCGTAGAAGCGTAGTTTCCTTCGATTCGTACTTTGTTTTCTCATGATTGTCTCAGTTCATCTTGGGAATACCAAACCCGAAGCTGCGGTAAATAACCTGCGCGCTTTTGGATTGCAAAAAGGCCACCCACTCCTCCGCGGCCTTCGCGTGCGGGGCGTCCTTAAGGACTCCCGCCGCATAGATCCCTGTGGTGTTGATCTCTTTTGGAATACTCACCCCGGCGATAGGATTGCCGATGCTTTCCTGGAATTTCACTTCCGATTGCCAGGTCACGCCCGCATCGGCGAGCCCCTCGAGAATTCTCATGGGCGTCTGCCGATGATGCACGTGGGTCAAGAAGGTCGTGCCGGCCTTTCGCTTGGTCACCATAATTTGCCGCACCAAATCATTGCCGCCCGCCTTGTGCAGCGATTGCTCGATCAGGCGCGCCACCCCTTCCCACTCAGGGTTGGGCATGGAGACTCGTACGTCCGCCCTTCCCAAGTCTTTGAGGGACCGAATGCCCTTGGGATTTCCCTCTTTCACCATGATGACCAGGTCATTGCTGGCATAGCGTACTACGTTGCGAACTTTTCCCTCAGAAACCTTCGCTTCAAGGCGTTTTGCGCACG
>JBJKQF010000184.1:0-9962 GCA_046705545.1 Terriglobia bacterium | reverse complement strand
GACTCTCAAATCGTGGACGGCGTCGGGATTATTGCCCTGCAACACTTTGGGCTCAAGAGAGACGCAGCGGTCAAGCTGCTTGAGGGCGAGGCTGCACACTTGTGCCCACTCCTCGGGCAGGGCCGGGCTTGGATGGGGCTTGCTGGTTCTGCGGACGGGGGGCTGCAATTCGCGTACGGCACCGCCGTTCGAGCTTGTGGTCCGTGCGCTGCGCGATTCGGCCAGAGGATCGCCCATCGCCGCCGGTTGCCCGGAATGGCTTGAGTTCGCCATAAGGAGTATCGGCGCGGAGGCCTTCTTTGCCGTAGCGGGTTTGAATTCCTTGGCAGTGCCACGCTCTGAGGCCATTACACCCACTCCCCCGATCTTTTGATGTTGATACGCATAGTCTACCGGCAAACTGAGCTGGTCTCAATGCTCATTTGCAATGCCCTGAACTGCGCGCGCTTCCACGCGGCGGTTTGTAACGCTTTGTGGCAGGCTGGGTGTGACGTAGGTCACTGCGACAAAGGGGCCCCTGCCGTAGCCTTTAGCTGACAGGTTGAACAATAGAACGGAGAAGTTCATGGGTAGAGCAAAGATAACAATCGATGGTAACGAAGCGACGGCCCTGACGGCTTATCTGGCTAGCGAGGTCATTGCTATCTATCCCATTACGCCCTCGTCTCCCATGGGGGAGCTGTCTGACCAGTGGGCAGTGGAAGGCAGGCCGAACATCTGGGGGGCCATTCCAAAGGTGATGGAGATGCAAAGCGAGGGCGGGGCTGCTGGAGCCCTGCACGGGGCCCTTCAGGGCGGCGCCCTGGCCACCACTTTTACGTCTTCGCAGGGCCTCCTGCTGATGATTCCCAACATGTATAAGATCGCGGGCGAGCTGACCGCCGGCGTTCTGCACGTGGCAGCCCGGACCGTCGCCACCCACGCCCTTTCCATTTTCGGCGATCATAGCGACGTGATGGCTACACGGGCTACGGGCTTTGCCTTGCTGGCCTCTAACACTGTTCAGGAAGCGATGGACCTGGGGTTGATCTCGCACGCGGCTTCGCTTGAGTCGCGTATTCCTTTTCTCCACTTTTTTGACGGATTTCGCACTTCGCATGAAGTCTCGAAGGTAGAAGCAGTTACAGCGGAAGATGTGCGAGCCCTGATCGATGAAGATACCGTGCTTGCCCATCGCGCCCGAGGACTCTCGCCGGACCATCCTTTTGTGCGCGGAACCGCGCAGAATCCCGACGTCTTTTTCCAGGCTCGGGAGGCTATCAATCCGTTTTATCTGGCCTGTCCCAGCATCGTCCAGAACGTGATGGACCGCTTTGAAAAGATTGTGGGACGCTCCTATCGCCTGTTCGACTACGTGGGAGCTCCGGATGCCGAGCGCGTGATTGTGATGATGGGTTCGGGAGCTGAAGCAGCGCAGGAGACAGTGGAATACCTGGTAGAGAAAGGTGAGAAGGTCGGGCTCATCAAAATTCGGCTCTACCGGCCTTTTTCTGCAGAGCACTTTCTGCAAGCTCTGCCCAAGACCGCGAAGACGATTGTGGCGCTTGACCGCACCAAAGAGGCGGGCTCGGTCGGCGAGCCGCTTTATCTTGATCTCATCACGGCTTTGACGGAAGATGCGGGAGCGCCGGAGCCGGTTTTGGGGGCTATGCCACGGGTGGTTGGCGGCCGTTACGGACTTTCCTCCAAGGAATTCACGCCAGCGATGGTCAAGGCGATCTTCGACGAGATGTCGAAGCCCAAGCCCAAAAACCATTTTACGGTGGGAATTCATGACGACGTTTCGCACACCAGCTTGGACTACGACCCCGACTTCTCAACCGAGGACCCGAAGACGGTGCGCGCAATCTTTTATGGCCTGGGTTCCGACGGTACCGTAGGCGCCAACAAGAATTCCATCAAGATCATTGGGGGAGATACCGAAAACTACGCGCAGGGTTATTTCGTTTACGACTCAAAGAAGGCGGGGGCGGTTACGGTTTCCCACCTGCGCTTTGGACCCAAGCCCATCCATTCCACGTACCTCATTAGCCATGCGAGCTTTGTCGCCTGCCACCAGTTCGCTTTCCTTGAGCGCTTTGACGTTCTGAAGGCTGCCGAACCGGGGGCGACTTTCCTGCTGAACGCTCCTTTCGGCGCGGAAGAGATCTGGGAGCATATTCCCCGCACCATCCAGGAACAGATCATTCGCAAGAAACTGAAATTCTATGTCATCGATGCCGTCAAAGTGGCAAGGGAAGCGGGAATGGGCCGGCGCATCAACACGGTGATGCAGACTTGCTTTTTCGCGCTCAGCGGCGTGCTGCCGCGCGAGGAGGCTATTGCGGCCATCAAGCGAGCGATTCAGAAGACCTACGGGAAGCGCGGTGAGGCCATTGTGGCCAAGAACAATGCCGCAGTTGACCGGGCGTTGAACTTCCTGTTTGAAGTTTCGGTTCCCGCGGAAGTCTCCAGCCGCTTTGACATTCAGCCGCCGGTGCCCGCCCAGGCGCCCGAGTTCGTACGGAACGTGACCGCCAGGATTATTGGCGGGCATGGCGACTTGCTCCCGGTCAGCGCGCTTGCACCCGACGGCACTTTTCCAAGCGCCACGGCCAAGTGGGAGAAACGGAACATCGCGCTGGAAATCCCTGTGTGGGATGAGAGTCTGTGCATTCAGTGCGGCAAGTGCGCCCTGGTTTGCCCCCACGCGGTGATCCGGGCCAAGGTTTACGATTCCAGGCATCTGGAGAATGCGCCGGCCAGCTTCAAGTCCGTTCCAGCTCGCTGGAAGGACTTTAAGGAGTTGCGTTATACCCTGGCGGTCGCGCCCGAGGACTGTACAGGGTGCGCTGCGTGCGTGAGCATTTGCCCGGTGAAGAGCAAGAGCGAAGCCAAGCATCGGGCCATCAACATGGCCCCCCAGCCGCCTTTGCGGGAGCAGGAGCGCGCCAATTGGGATTTCTTCCTGCAATTGCCGGAGACGGACCGCGGGCTGCTGAGCCACACGCAGGTGAAGGACGTCCAATTGCTGGAGCCGCTATTTGAATTCTCCGGGGCGTGCGCGGGCTGCGGAGAAACACCTTACGTTAAGCTTATGACACAGTTGTTTGGGGATCGCTGCGTCATCGCCAATGCCACGGGTTGCTCCTCGATTTACGGCGGCAATCTGCCGACCACGCCGTACACGGTCAACCCCGAAGGGCAGGGTCCCGCGTGGTCCAACTCGCTTTTCGAGGACAACGCGGAATTCGGGCTGGGCATGCGTTTGGCTTTTGATAAGCAGGCGGACTACGCCCGGTACCTGCTTCGCCAGCTCGCTCCGCAGATTGGAGAGGAGTTTGCCGAGCAACTCCTGTCCGCAGGCCAGGCCTCTGAACCCGGCATCCATGCGCAACGTGACCGGGTACGGGACCTCAAGGAGAAACTCCAGGGTTTGCACACGGTGGAAGCTCGCGACCTGCTGAGTGTGGCTGACGCGCTGGTCAAGAAGAGCGTGTGGATTCTCGGCGGGGACGGTTGGGCTTACGACATCGGTTACGGAGGGCTCGATCACGTGCTGGCCTCAGGCCGCAACGTTAACGTGCTGGTTATGGATACGGAGGTTTACTCGAACACGGGCGGCCAGATGTCCAAGGCGACGCCGCGCGGCGCGGTGGCCAAATTTGCGGCGGGCGGCAAGGAGAATCCCAAGAAAGATTTGGCCATGATGGCTATGACCTATGGGAGCGTTTACGTGGCACGCGTGGCCATGGGCGGCAGTGACATGCACACTGTCAAGTCCTTCCTGGAAGCGGAGGCTTACGATGGACCTTCGCTGATTATTGCTTACAGCCACTGCATCGCCCATGGCTTCGATCTGGTCTTTGGAATGGAGCAGCAGAAAGCGGCGGTCCAGTCCGGCTACTGGCCGTTGTTCCGTTACAACCCTCTGCTCGCGAAAGAAGGGAAGAATCCCTTCCAGATCGATTCGCGGGCCCCTTCGATTCCGCTTGAGAAGTACGTCTATAACGAGGCGCGCTACACCATGCTCGCCCACTCCCACCCGGAAGCTGCGAAGCACGTTCTGCAGTTGGCCCAGGAAGACGTGCGGTCCCGTTGGGAGTTGTACCAGAAATGGGCGGCGGAGCCCGCAAACGTTGCCGCGAAAGAAGAGAAAGCATGACTGATCTCACTACAACGTATCTGGGACTGGAATTGAAGAATCCGCTGGTGGTTTCTCCTTCTCCCTTATCGGAAGATTTGGGAAACCTCCGGCAAATGGAGGACGCCGGAGCGTCGGCTGTGGTTCTGCACTCTCTGTTCGAAGAGCAAGTGGCGATGGAGGCTGAAGAGCTGCACCACTATCTTTCCGAAGGCACCGAGAGCTTTGCAGAGTCGCTGACTTACCTGCCGGATATGACCCGCTACAATCACGGCCCGGACGGCTACCTGGAGTTGGTTCGTCGCGCCCGGGCAGCCGTGACCATTCCGGTGATCGCCAGCCTGAATGGAGTCTCTCCGGGGGGCTGGCTCGATTATGCCCAAAAGATTGAGGAAGCCGGTGCTTCCGCGCTTGAGTTGAACATCTACTTCCTGGCGACGGATCCCAACGTCCCTGCCGCCGAGGTTGAGCAGATGTACTTTGACTTGGTTACCAGGGTGAAGCAGAACCTTCATATTCCCGTGGCCGTCAAGCTGGGTCCATACTTCAGCGCGCTGGCTAACTTCGCGCGGCGCCTAGACCATGCAGGCGCCGACGCCCTGGTGCTTTTCAACCGTTTCTATCAACCCGATTTTGACCTGGAAAACTTGGAAGTTTTGCCCACAGTGACCCTCAGCAACTCTCATGAACTGCTATTGCGGCTGCACTGGGTGGCCATCCTTTACGGCCAAGTAAGCTCCGACCTGGCCGTGACGGGCGGCGTCCATACGGCGGAAGACGTGCTCAAGTGCATGATGGCCGGGGCCAAAGTATCAATGATGACTTCGGCGCTGCTGCGGAACGGAATCAGCCACCTCACCGGCGTACGCGCCGATCTAGTTGATTGGATGGAAGAGCACGAGTATGATTCCATCAGTCAAATGCAGGGCAGCTTGGCGCTTGAATCGGTGGCCAGCCCTGCCGCCTTTGAACGCGCTAACTACATGCGGGTGCTCAGTTCCTATACGTTGCGGACTTTCGGACCTTGGCGGATGGGAATGACCGACGGGGAGTGAAGGCGAGTTTGGTACAGGCAGATTCAGTTCGCCTTCTGGCCCTGTCGTCCAGGCGCCGGCATCTGAAACGCGACAAGGGTGCCGAAAAGAGAGGTGGCAAGCTATGTGGAAGGTGTTCACTGGGGGCGTATGCCTCCTTCTCCTGACGACGGGAGTTTTCTGGGCCCAAGAAAAGCAGCCGCAACAGAGCAAGCAGCCCTCCCCTTCGACGGCCCCTGGTCCTACCACAACCACAGCAGCGCCGCCGGTCCATACCTTTGTCATAACCCCAGAAGATAAGGCGCGCAAGAATCCGGAGAAGTTCACTGAGGAATCGGTGAAAGAGGGGAAGTCTGTTTACACAACGCAGTGCGCCATGTGTCACGGGACCACGGGCAATGGCAAAGGCGACTTAGCGGGAGTTATGCACCTTACCCTCCCGGACATGACCGATCCCGCAACTCTGGCGAAATTTACCGATGGGGAGATCTTCGCCATGATCAGTAGCGGCTCAGGACCCATGCCGGGCGAGGCCCATCGAATGCAGACCAAGACGATATGGGATTTGGTGAACTTCCTTCGTTCCGTGGAAGGCAAGACACCAATGAGGTCCCCTCATAAGGGTTCGCGATAATAGAGGATGGGTTGAAGAGGCAATCCAGCCGGCTTTCAGGCGGGGCAGCAGCCTGCCTCAGGTGTCAGGCTGAAGCAAGCTGCTGCGCTGCCGTCCAAAGCCGTTCGAACTCCTCGAGGTAAGCTGCCGCCAGTTGTGGTTCCTGCAGAACCAGTAGGTGATCGTAGTTCTCCTCTTCTGATTCCAAAGTCCAGTTGTAACTTCCGGCCAGCACAATTCTGCGGTCGAGGATCGCAAACTTGTGGTGCAGTTTGCCTCCGCCGCCCTTGAGTCCCATGAGAGTCCGGTAAGGGATGGCTGTGTCTGACAGCAGGTCGCGGGTGGCTTGGGTTGCCTCAAACTTGCCCTGATCGGTTAGGAGGCGGACCCGAAGGCCGCGGCGATGGGCGCTTTCCAGAGCTTTAGTGAGCTGAGGATTCGTGAGGCGATACAAGGCAGCGTCCACGGAGGTGGTGGCTTGCCTGAGCAGCCCTTCAATGACACTGGCAACGGAAACTTGGGAGGTGAACAGTACGCGGGCCGCTTGATCCGCCATGAAGTTTGATTGTATGGGATGCAGCGCGGCTGGTTCAAGACCCTTTGGAAGGGTGGCGAGAACCTTGGCCGCGGAGGACGCCAGGGGAGCCGGCGCCAAAGGTCGGGCTATCCTCCGCACATTCCGCGGCGAGGAGCGCCACACGGACATGGACCGGACTCGGCCGGTAGCCTGTCGCCCGAGGTCCCGGAAACTGCAAACACGGAAAGCAGCTTTTCAACCCGGGAACTTGAACACTTTTTGCAAAGAATCTTTGTGTTGGCAGCGTATGAAATCTTCTCGAATTGCGCGCCGCAATCCTGGCATCGGTACTCGAAAATCGGCATGACTACCCTCCTTGATGAATATAGCTAAGCTGCTTGGGATTTTCAATGACCGGTTGCCTGGACTGCCCGAGCCGCCGGTCGGCAGGGTGTGTGACTGCTCCAAATCAGTCCAGCCCGGCGGAGAGGGAAGCTGCGGGCCGGACGTTGTGATGCCAGTCACATCTGGAGGAGATCGCCCGGCGTAAATTGGAATTAAAAGATGGGGCAAGAAGGATTGGCAGGCTGTGGGGTACTGCCAAAGGAGGCCAAAGGAATGCCAATTAACATTAACGGAGTTTCAGCAAGCGAACTGGCAGATCGCTTCCGTGTTTGCTCGGATGTTTGGCCGGAATATGCTTTTGTCAGGCATGAAAAACGGCAAATCGGTTTTCAGATTGAACTCTCCGGCACGCACGAAAACGGGCAAGAACATACCGAGCCGGGATGCGAGAAATGCCAGGAAGTCTATAGCGCGTTAGTTCGAATCGCCGAGACCGTGTTGCCGAGGGAAAATGACGAATGCACTTATCAATTAGAACCTTACGATCAAGGGCTCCGCTATACCACGCGTCACGGCAATCGTCCCGAGATTACTCTCACCATCCGCATCCTGCACCGCAAGGGCTTCGATCATCCCGTGGATGCGAGTGAGGTGAACTACCTGAATGAAACCCAGCAGCGCCTGGAAGAGTTAGGAGCTGGCCCGCACAACTGGGCCGTGCACAAGGCGGCCGGCAAATGAGCTTCGCTCGAGCTCTGGCTTCGCGTGTAATTCCTTGCGCTGGCGTCGGAATGGTGTAGCATAGCGAACATCCTAGAGGTTTCTGCAAGGAGGGGGCGAATTGGCAGCGAGGGGCGACGCGGGCGGGCAGAAGCGCTTTGGCCAGTGGCTCGACTACGTTCAGCAGACGGTAAAACTCCTGGAAGCAGGCGGTAAGATCCCCACTGGTCCGACGGAGCCTCCCTGTGAAACACCTGCTCCCTCTTCGGCGGTCGGAAAGCCGGCCAAGATCCTGATCGCGGCTCCTCATCCGGACGATGAAGCCCTGATCGGAGCGTTGCCCTTGCGCTGGAGCCAGGAGGCTGGAGCGCAAGTGGTCAACTGCGCCATCACGCTGGGAAGCGATGCCGGCGAGCGCCAGCGGCGAGCTCGGGAATTGCGGAGCGCCTGCCGGGTGCTTGGCTTCAGCCTTGTAATTCCGCGTGAAGAAGGTTTCCAAGACGTGACCCTGCGCAATCGCAGGGAAGCTCCTGACGATTGGGCAGCCAAGGTCGAGGTGCTTAAGGAAATCTTCGACCGCGAAAAGCCCGACGTCGTTTTCGCCCCCCATGCAGAGGATTTCCATGCCACGCACATTGGCACTCATCATCTGGTGGTTGAAGCGCTCGGAAGGCACCTGGAGGGCCGAGGCGGTCCGCCGCTGCCGCTGATTGAGACGGAATTCTGGCATGAGCTCTCAACTCCGAATTTGATGGTCGGCATACGGCCGGAAGTTCTGGCAATCCAGATCATGGCTGTGGCTGAGCACGGAGTCGAAGTCGCGCGTAATCCTTACCATTTGCGATTGCCCGCTCGCATGGTGGACAATGTTCGACGGGGATCCGAGGTGGTCGGTGGGGAGGGAGCGCCGGCCCAGCCTTTTGTGTTTGCGGAACTTTACCGGGTAAGTTTTGTGAAACGTCAGGGACGTATTCCGCCTCGGTCCGGGGGCAGAATGCTGGGGCTCGATGAAAAGCCTGATGTGGAACGGCTCCGATCAGAATTTTTTCCTGAAACTAATTAAACTCAAATTTTCAAAGGACGAACAGGAGGAACGATGAAACACTTGATGATTTTGGCCGCAGCGCTGGTTTCGTGTGTGATGATTGCCGGCCCGGCCCAAGCGCAAGGGACGTTTAAGATTGAAACGGGAAGAGCCTTTAATCGAGCGGTTCCTAAAGATTTTGTTCTTGAGGGGAACGCTATTCCAACTGAGAAGCGCAATGCCGCTCTGCTGAAGACGCCGTCGGGGGCTCGCCTGCTGGTTGGCCTGATTGACACCGCCGGTTACAGTTCCAGAGTCCAGCAGAAGTATGTTGGGATGATGATTACCGAAGGACAGGTGGAGGTTTGCGGAAAATCGGTGGCCATCGGCAGCTATGGATTCGGCCTCGAGAAGGGAACGGGGCACAGCGCCGAGTTCATGCTTTATAACCAGGCAGGAGAGAAAGTGGCGAGCTGCCAGACAGATTGGGACGCGAAGCTCGCGCGCCCGACTCCCCTGCACGTGACGGTCAATGGAAACGGGTCAGCCCGACTGTACCTGGGCAGAAACTGGATCGAACTGAAATAGTCTGGTGTTCCTGCAGGAAGCCTATAACGGGGATGCGGCCTGCTGGGAACGTTCATTCTCCCAGCAGCCAATTCCCGCGCGAATCCGGACCGCTCCTTTAACGGGAACCGGCGGGGGAGGTGATTCCACCCCCGGGGGCATAGGGAGTGATCCCTCGTATATAATCAGACTTAACAGCTTAGCCGGGGTTTAGGGGAGGCGGCGGAGACCTTAGGAGTCTGTCTGAAGAGCCGGTTGGAAGGGCCCTGAAAGGGGCGTTTTTTTCAGGGGTTCGTGCAACTTTCCACGCTCTATGATCTTCTATTCTAGGTAGGAGCGTGGGCAAGGAATCCGGACGGAAGGTTACAGCACAACATGGATGGGAAACTAAAAGCGCGAAGTTTGGCGTCTTGTCTCAAAGCAGCCTTAATCCTCCTGGTGCTGGCGGGTTTGTCGGGCACGTTCGCGTCTGCCGCGCAACCTCTGAGCCAGGACGATATCACGCTGCTGCTGATCGGCGGTGCCTCCGAACAGAAGATGGTGGCGCTGGTTGAGCAGCGGGGTGTGGATTTTCAACTGACGCCGCAGTTGGTTGATAAATTCCGCAAAAATGGCGCCACAAGCGCGCTGATTGACGCCATTGTGAAGAGCAACCGGGAGCGCGTTGCGCACGTTTCCAGCCAGTCCGTGCAGTCTACTCCGCCTACGGGGGAGTCTCCCGGAGGCGGTCCGCAAATACCGGGCTTGAACACGGGGCCGCCGCCTTCGGGTATTCCGAGCGCTCCCACGACAAGTTCGGCGGCGCCCTCCGGGAATTCGAATTCAGAGCATCCCCCTACGACAATTCGTCCTGCCGGTGCCAAGCCTGTCCAGCCTCCACCCACCGCCCAATTGAGCAATCCCAGCCCGGAACGCATCCAGCAGATCATCCAGGCCTTCGCTGCCAAGGAAGCGCAATTCAAGGCGGCCAGGGACAACTATACCTATCACCAGATCAATAAGGTGGAGACGCTCAACGC
>JBJKQF010000183.1:0-8730 GCA_046705545.1 Terriglobia bacterium | reverse complement strand
TCTTTGAAAAGAAGATAGTCCACCAGCGGCACCAGCGGTGCTCCCTGGCCGCCAGCGGCAAGGTCCCGCGTCCGGAAATCGGCCACCACCGGCACGCCCGTTTTCTCGGCAATCACCGCAGGCTCCGCAATCTGCAAGCTGGAGCGAACCTTCCGGCCTGACTCCCGCGTCGCGCCACCCTGGTGAAAAACCGTCTGGCCGTGGGAGCCGATGGCGGTCAGGCGAAGTAGGGAAATCCGCGCCTTGCGGCAGACGCCGAGTGCCGCTTCCGCAAAAAGCTCTCCCAGCAAAAAATTGAGTTGACTGATTTCCCCGGCGGGAACGGCCTTCCCTTCCGCCACGCGCAGAATCCTTTGCCGCGCCGCGGGAGGGTATCGAACTGAGGTGAACGCCACCAGGCGAACCCGCGGAGCCTCCGCGGTTCCCACCAGGCGCACCAGCGCCGCGTCCACGGCGTCGAGTGAGGTGCCGGACATCAAGCCAACCACCAGGCGGGAACGCGCAAATTTCTCTGCCAATTCGAGGCTCCAGATTGCCGATGGATTTATTGGGGCGCGCAGTTCATGACAGGACTTGCTTTTTGAGTTCGGCGAGCAGGTTCAGCGCGTCGAGCGGCTTCAAGTTATCGAGGTCCGCGTCTTCAATCGCCTGCACCACCTCAGCGTTCAAGGGAGTAAAAATGGTCAGCTGCAGCTCCTTCGGCTCTCGTTTTCGATGGGCCAAGCTGTCGCTCACCGAATGCTCGCTCTGCTCGTGGCGCTTCAAGACTTCGCGGGCGCGCTCCACCACCGACGCCGGCAAGCCTGCGAGGCGCGCGACCTCAATTCCATAACTCTTGTCGGCGCTGCCCGGCTCCACCTTGCGCAGAAAGATAATGTTGGAGCCGGACTCCTTGACGGAGACATGATAATTGCGGACTCCGGGAAACAGATCTTCAAGTTCCGTCAGCTCGTGGTAATGGGTGGCAAAGAGCGTTCGCGCCCGGGTATGGGTGAGCAGATGCTCCACCACGGCCCAGGCGATCGCCAAACCGTCAAAGGTCGCCGTGCCGCGGCCGATCTCATCCAGCAGAACCAGGCTGCGCGGCGTCGCAGTATTCAGGATGGTGGACGTTTCCATCATCTCCACCATAAAGGTGGAGCGCCCGCGCGCCAGATTGTCTGAGGCGCCGATGCGAGTAAAGATGCGGTCAAAGATCGGCAGCTTGGCGCGGTCCGCGGCCACAAAGCTGCCCATCTGCGCCATCAGGGCAATCAGCGCGGTCTGGCGCAAATAGGTGGACTTCCCGCCCATGTTAGGGCCCGTCACAATCAGCAGCACGTCGGAAGCGGGATTCATGTAGAGGTCGTTGGGAATAAAATGTCCGGCCTCCACGCGGTCGGCAAGATGCTCAATGACCGGATGGCGTCCCTGGAAGATGGAGACCTCGCCGTTCTCGGAGAATTCCGGGCGGTGGTAATTCCGCTCTGCCGCCAGGTACGCGAAGCAAGCCAGCACATCGAGCTCCGCCAGGGTTTCAGCCGTCCTCCGGATGCGGCGCGCCTCGGCGGCAACGCTGCGGCGGATTTCACCGAACAGGTCCCGCTCCAGGCTCTGGCTGCGCTCCTCGGCGTCCAGAATTTTAGCCTCGAGTTCCTTCAGCTCCGGCGTCATAAAGCGCTCGGCGTTCACCAAGGTCTGCTTCCGGTCGTACTCCTCGGGCACCAGGTGCAGGTTGGGCTTGGTCACCTCGATGTAATAACCAAAGACGTTGTTGAAGCGCACCTTCAGCGAGTTAATACCGGTGCGTTCGCGCTCCCGGGTTTCAATCGCCGCGATCAGCTGTTTGCTGTTCCGGCTGATTTCACGCAGCGAATCGAGCTCCGCGTTGTAGCCCGTCCGGATCAGGTTCCCCTCGGTCAGCAGCACGGGAGGCTCGGGATGAATCGAGCGCTCCAGCAGGCCGTGAACGTCTTCAAGCTTGTCCAGGTTTCCGTGCAGTTCCCGCAGCCTGCCGGCGTGCAATCCGCCCAGGTACGTATGAACCAACGGAAGCTGTTCGAGCGAGCCTTTGAGCGCCAGCAGGTCGCGCGCGTTGGCGGATTCAAGAATCACCCGGCTCAGAATGCGCTCCAAATCCTGGATGCCGTTCAGGACGCGGCGAACCTCTTCGCGCGCGATGGTGTTGCCATTCAACTCTTCCACGGCGTCCAGCCGCGCCTCGATCTCCGGGCGTGAGGTGGAAGGCCGCAGGAGCCAGGTCTTCAGCTTGCGGGCTCCCAGCGTGGTCACGCATTGGTCGAGCGCTGCCAGCAGCGTGGCGTCCCGCAAGCCTCCCGCCAGCGGCTCAACCAGTTCCAGATTCCGCAGCGTCGCGGAATCGAGCACCAGCGAATCGTTCTCCTCGTAATAACGGAGGGCGTCAAAATGCGATAAGGAGCCCCTTTGCGTCTCCCGCACGTAGTGGAAAATGGCGCCTGCCGCGCCCGTGGCGCGAGCGCGCCCTTCCAGTCCGTATCCGGCCAGAGAGACCACACCGAAATGCTCCTTGAGCAACCTTTCTCCATACTCCTCGCCGAAGACCCATTCTTCCAGGTGGGTTTCTGTGATGCGGGGCTGCGCCTCGGCTGACAATGATAATGAGGGAGCGGATGCCGCGGTCAGCAGCTCGCGGGGACGCATGCGGTCCAATTCCTCAAGCAGCCGCTCTCGCCGGTTTTCCCCGGCCATTTCCGTCACCCGGAAGTCTCCCGTGGAAAGATCCGCAAAGGCCAGCCCAATCGCTCCCTCCGCTTCCACCACCGCGGCCAGATAGTTGTGGTCGCGTGGCTCCAGAACTTGGGCGTCCGTCGCGGTGCCCGGAGTCACCACGCGCGTCACTTCACGCTTGACCAGCTTCTTGGCTTGGCGCGGATCTTCCACCTGGTCACAGATCGCGACGCGGAAGCCCCGGCGAATCAGCTTGGAGATGTACCCTTCCGCGGCGTGGTAAGGAACGCCGCACATGGGTACGGAAACTCCTTTTTCTTTGTTGCGTGAAGTCAGAGTGATCTGGAGTTCCTTGGAAGCAACCAGGGCGTCTTCAAAGAAGAGCTCATAGAAATCTCCCAGGCGGAAAAGCAGCAACGCGTTCGGATGCCGCTCTTTAATGGCGCTGTACTGGCGCATCAGAGGCGTGGAAAATTCACTCATTGGACTGATTGGCGGAAGACATTATAACGTGCTGAAGCCCTAATCGTGCAAAGGAGTTTTTATAGGGGAACAGAGGAATTGATTATACGGAGTTTTGCGAGCGCAACACCCGCAGGTCAGGGAGATGGCGGTAGCGCTGGTTGAAGTCGAGCCCGTAGCCCACCACAAAAACATCGGGAATTTCAAACCCCACGTAATCGGCGTGGACGTTCACGGAGCGCCGCGACACCTTATCCAGCAGCGCCACCAGCTTCAAACTGCGGGGCTTATGGACGCAAAGCGTGTCCTGCAAAAATTTGAAGGTGCGGCCGGTGTCCAGAATGTCTTCCACAATCAAAACGTCGCGCCCTTGGATGCTGACGTCCAGGTCCTTGGTGATCTTGACCTCGCCGGAGGAGTGAGTACCGGCCCCGTAGCTCGAAATTCCCAGGAAATCCACCGTCACGTCAAAATCGAACTGGCGGATCAAATCCGCCATAAAAACCCAGGCGCCCTTCAGAACACCTACCAGGTGCGGAGTGCGGCCGCGGTAATCCCTGGCGATTTCAGCGGCAAGTTCGCGCACTCGGGCGTCGATCTTTTCCCGCGCCAGCAGGATTTCCACAGCCTGATCTGCGATGGTATCCGCCATTGATTTCTCCCCCGCCGTTGACGCCGCGGCGGGCGTTTTGCTAAAGTATTAGGTTCAGCGCTTTTGCAAAGGAGATTCTGTGGCAACTCATAAGTCAGCTCTCAAGCGTCTGGCCCAGACGCGCGTGCAAACCGAACGCAATCGCGGGCACCGCACCCGGCTGCGGCATCAAATCCGGCAGCTTCGCCAGGCCCTCGACGCCAAGGATAAGGCGCGCGCGGAAGCCTTGCTGAAGCCGACCCTTTCCCTGCTGGACCGCATGATCCAGAAGGGCGTTGTACATCGCAACACCGCCGCCCGCTACAAGTCGCGGCTGACCCTGCGATTCAACGCGCTCGCCTAAACTTCCGCTAACCAACATTCTCATCCGGAACAGAGCGAGGGGAAGCCCGTCACTTCAGAGGGCTTCCTGCCCGGGAATCCTTTCCGGCGCCGTGGTAATCCGCCAAACCAAAAATTCCAGCAGCAGCCTGGAATCTTTCCAGGAAGACTTGATTCCCCGGTCAGCCTCGTGCACCAGCGTGAGCGCCTCCATCAGTTCATTCTGCGAATAGCGACGCCGGGCCACCGGAGCGATCTCCCAGGTCGCAAAAGGATTAGAGCGCCGTCCCCAGCCGCCCGCCTGCCCCGCGGACTTCAGGGCCTGCCGGAAAAGGTCGCCGATCGACCACAGCAGCAGCGTTTCCGCCACCTTGCTGGCAACCAGCGAGCGCAGAAACTCCAGCGCCGTCGCGCACTGCCGCTCCGCGATGGCGCGCAGCATTTTGCCGATCTCATGTTCCTCGCGGAAAGAAGCGATCAACTGAAGGTCGTCCGGCTCCAGGCGGCTCTTCCCCTCGGTTGCCGCCAGCAGCTTTTCCAGCTCGGTGCGCATCCAGAGCAAATTCACGCCTCCCGAACTCTGGCCCTTGAAGGAGTTGCCGCCCTCTTCAAACTTCCCGGCAATCTCTTCCGCCAGCTCCGCGTCGATCTCCACGCCCGCGCGGTGCAGGAACTCCTTGGCCCAGGCGGCCGCCTGCCGGGTGGAAAGCGGGCGCATTTCCACCAGCGCCGTCTTCTTTTCGAGAAGCTGAGTAAAACGGCGGCGGCGGTCGGGTTCGGCAGCGGAAAAAATCAAGGTGGCAAAGGGAGACGGCTCCTCCAGATAGAGCCGCAGCGCCTCCGTATCTTCATCCTTGGCGTGCTTGAAGTCGTTCGGGTCGGAAAACAGAAAGAAGCTGCGCCCGCCCAGCATGGGCATTTGCCGCGCCGCCTGCAACTGGCGCTCCAGCAGCCCCGCCTCATATTCAACCTCCGTCAGGCACCACGAGCGGGACTCCTCCGGAACCGCCGCGCGCACCGCCTCGCGGCATTCCTGGTGCAGAAAGCGGTCAGGACCGCTGAAGAAATAGGCACCCTCCAGGCTTCCCTTGCGCAACGCCGCGATGAATTCCGCCGGACCCATCCAGAAACTCCAAGCGTCCTCGAAGAAATTTTACTGTGATTTGTGAAAGATTGTAACCGCGAAGATGGGTCTGCGGCGGCGGCTGATATTCGCCGCCGCCCAACGCAAAATCAAAGCCCGGCGTTACTCGAGCGGGATGCGGTCCTTGTTTTCTGCAAGCCAGGCGTCGAAATTCAGAAGTTCAGGATTCAAGCTGCGGGCAAACTCAGGATCGCGCGCCCCACAGAAATATTCATTGAAATCGTGCTTGAACTGGAACATGTTGCCGAGGTCATCGGCGCCGGGAAAACCGAAGCTGCGATACTCGTCCGGAGTCACGCCGTTATAACGGACTTCCCGGCCCAGCGCCCGGGTCAGCGCGGCGGCCATCTGGGCGCCGGTCAATTGTTCGCCGGCAATCCCCACCGTCTTGCCGATAAACTCCGTGCCGCGCTTGAAGACGCCGTAGGCGCACTTGCCGATGTCTTCCGCCGCGATGCCGGGAAGCTTCTTGTCACCCATGGGAAAAGTGATGGCGAGTTTGCCGTCCGGACCCTTCTTGGGGCCCATGCCGAAGTAGATAAGATTGTCCCAATAGAACGAAGTCAGCAGGAACGTGACCGGGAGCCCCAGCTCCGTGAAGATGTGATTGGCTTCTCCCTTGGCGTCGAAATGCGGCACCTTATAATTGTCCATCAGGGTGGGCATGCGATTGTCGCCGAGCGGGACCCACTGCCGGGTGTCTTCCAACGTGGACCAGATGACGTGCTTCAGCCCAGCGTTCTCGGCAGCTTCCGCCATGGCGCCGGCTTGCTCCAGTTCCTTTTCCGGCGAGAAGTGAGCCCAGTAAAAGGTGACGCAAAACGCTCCGTAAGCCCCCGCAAAGGCCTTCTTCAGGCTTTCCGGATCGTCCACGTCGGCGGCCACAACCTCCGCGCCTTGCCGCGCCAGCGCTTGGGCTTTTTCGGAGTTCACATCCCGCGTAAGGACGCGCGCCGCAAATCCGCCGCTCGGATCGCGCAGAATCGCTCGAGCCAGTCCGCCGCCTTGCGCCCCGGTGGCGCCCACCACTGCAATGATCTTTTTCTCCGCCATGATGATCCTCCTCGTCGATTTCACATACTAGTCCCCACGGCTGTCAGCGTCCGGCGCGGGGCTTGACCTGCAACCTCCCCTGACAGAAACACCTCCGGCCACGCCGCGCTGCCGCGGCGCCGTTACAACAATCGTTCAATCTACCGGTTCCCTATGCCCACTTCTTGCCGAGAGCATCCAAGTCGGCTTTGGCCAGGACGTCGGGCGTCATTACGATATGGAAACTGCACTCCGCGTTGAACTGCAGAAACCACGGTTCGGCGAGCGCCGGAACCTTGGAGGGATCCTCCAGGTTTACGATCAAGATTACGCCGCGGTGCCCGTCGATTTCGGTAAAGTAAACGGCCTCAGGCTTGGTGTCATTGAGAATGCTCTGCACTTTCTTTCCCACGCTGCCATCCCGCACTGCCGAGTTGAAAGGCTCAAGCGGGAACTTGACCCGAAGAAGCATTCGCATGGCTGGCTCCTTCCATTGAGATGGCTTTTGCCGCTTGATGAGCAGCAATCGCCTTCAAAGTAGTTTGGGAAATGATTCGATAGCCCGTAGCTAAGCATAGCACAATCGCTCGCACCAGGAGCGCCGAACGCCGCTGGAAACGGGACGCTAGATCCTGCGCTGACTCAGCGGATTAGCCGTCAATGCAGGGCGTCGTATTTTTTCCGAAACCCACGCGGCTTTGGTATAATTCTGCCCCAACGGGGAATACCTTCATGACCAATACCATTGGGTCGGCATGGACGCCTGGCGACCTTCTTGTGTCCTTGGAGCGACGCGAGAAGTTCTTTGTGTTCGACGTACGCAACCGCGATGAGTTTGAAAGGTTCCGCCTGGAGGGGCGGGAGCCGTTGCCCGCGGTAAATGTTCCCTACTTCGAGATGCTGGAGTTGGGCGGTCAGGACGAGATGGTGGATTCGGTGGTCGCCTGCGTGGAGCAGCACCTGGCCGGCCAGCTTCCCCGCGACCAGTTGATCTTGAGCGTCTGCGCCAAGGGAGACACCTCAGAGTACGTCGCCCAGGGGCTCGGCCGCCTCGGATACAAGAGCGCCAATCTGAAAGGCGGGATGAAAGCCTGGGGCCAGCACTATGCCACCCGGGCCGTTGCGGAAACTCCGGAGCTTTCCATTTATCAAGTCACCCGACCGGCGCGCGGCTGCCTCAGCTACGTGGTGGCAAGCGGAGGGAAAGCCCTGGTGATCGATCCTCTCCGCCACCTCGATCCCTATTTGGAGTTGGCCCGCAGCAAAGGGCTCCGCATTGAAACCGTAATCGACACCCACGGCCACGCCGACCACATCAGCGGAGGAGTCGCGCTTGCCGCCGCCACCGGGGCGGGGTACTTCCTGCATCCTTACGACGCCATTCACCCTCTGGACGTTCTTCCGGCCACGATTCCTTACCAGGCGATTCGCGATGGCCAGATTTTCACAGTGGGAGGCGTGAAGCTCGAGGCGCTGCACATTCCCGGGCACACGCTGGGATTGGTCGCTTTGCGGATAGGAGACCGCTATCTTTTCACCGGCGACAGTATTTGCATCGGCTCGATTGCGCGCCCGGACCTCGGCGGAAAAGCAGAGACTTGGGCTCCCCTGCACGCTCGTTCGCTGCGCAAGCTGGCGAGTCTTCCCGGAAGCATCACCGTGCTTCCCGGGCACTTCAGCAGCCTGGCGGAAGAGAATGAAGCCACATTGTTCGCCGGAACACTCGACAACCTAAAACAGCACAACCCCGGACTCCAGATTCTCGAGCGTGAGGCGGAGGAGGAATTTATCCGCTATCTGCTGGAAAACCTTCCGCCCTTCCTTCCCGAATACGTGGACATCAAGCGGGTGAATGCCGGCTTGCTGACTCCTTCGGAGGATGACGCCTCCACACTGGAGCTGGGCAAAAACGTCTGCGGGCTATCGGGGTCCGCAAATTGCAAAGGGGAAACTTCATGAGCCAGTCTTTTGACAAGCTGCTGGATGCGCGGGGGCTCAACTGCCCTATGCCCTTGGTCAACGCGCGGAAGGAAGTGGGAAAGCTCGATCCCGGCCAGGTGCTCAAAATCATGGCCACCGATCGCGGCTCGGTCGCGGACTTCCAGGGCTGGGCCAAGATCGCTAAAAACGTGGAATTGATCGGCCAGGAGACCGAGTCCGTGGACGGCGCGGACGTCTACACCCATTACGTCAAGCGAACTGCGTAAGGAGGTGCGATCATGGGAACCAGCTTCGATACTAAAGCGGGGGCGGAGTTGTCCCGCGTGCAGGCGCTCGAACAGAAGGTGCAGGAACTCTCCCAACGCCTGCAAGAGCTCGAAGAACGCTCGCCGGAAGACCGGGTGGCGATCGTCGTCTTCTCCGGCGACCTGGACCGCGTGCTGGCAGCCTTCGTGATCGCCACGGGCGCCGCGGCGATGGGCCAGCAGGT
>JBJKQF010000182.1:0-15484 GCA_046705545.1 Terriglobia bacterium | reverse complement strand
CGTTCACGTGCATCAGGTCCAGCTCATCGATAATCCCGAGCTTCTTGAAGGACTCCAGAGTGCGGTAGACGGTGGCAAGGTGCAGGCCGGGCATCTCCTTTTGAGCCCGCCGCAAAACCTCCGGAGCGTCCAGGTGCTCGCCGGCTTGTTGGAGAACTTCGGCAATGACCTCCCGCTGGGGGGTAAGACGAAGGCCGTGCTCGCGGAGTTGAGCGGTGACGGAGCGGCGCTGTTTGAGGTGGGCAGAGAGGACCATGTCTAATTGCGAACTAGTCGCAAGTAGAAATTATCCCAAAATCACCACCTCCTTGTCAACGATTATCTCCCTGAAGCCAAAGGAACTTGGCGAACCGCGCTACGGAAGGGCTGAATGGTTCCGCTCGGGGCACAAACGCGCTGCCAACGTGCGAAAGTCAAATCCTAATTGGATTCTCGGAAAGGGCAAAGAAACTCTGTCCATGTTTTGGGAGAACGGTGTAAGAAACAAGGTCGTTTCCGGCCTCGGGCGCACGGACCAGGAACCCTCAGGGAAGATTACTGTGTTGGTGTTGAAGAGAGCGGTGAGGAGCCTCTAGCTTTCCTGCTTGTGGCGGCGCGGACGCTTGTTGGCCTCCAGAATCTTCTTGCGCACCCGGATCGACTGCGGCGTCACTTCGACGTATTCATCGTCGGCAATGAATTCCATGGCCGACTCCAGGTTGAGTGGCAGCGCCGGGACCAGACGAACAGCCTCATCCGCCACAGAGGCGCGCATGTTGGTCTGCTTCTTCTCTTTGACCACGTTCACGTCCATATCGTCCCAGCGCGCGTTTTCGCCGATCACCATGCCTTCATAAACATCCACGCCCGGGCCGATGAAGAGCTCCCCGCGCTCCTGGAGGTTGAACAAAGCGTATGCGGTGGAGCGTCCAGCGCGGTCGGCGATCAGCGAACCGGTCAAACGCCGGGCGATTTCTCCTTGCCAGTCGCTGTAACCGTCAAAGAGTGTGTTCATCACTGCCGTGCCCCGCGTATCCTTCAGAATCTCACCGCGCAGCCCAATCAACCCACGCGACGGGATCACAAACTCGAGGCGCACACGGCCGCCGGGCTGGCCGTGCCCCACCATCTTGGTGTTGATGCCCTTGCGTGTGCCGATCTTCTGCATCAGCACTCCGACGAAATCAGCCGGACAATCGAGAATCAGTTGCTCGACCGGCTCTTGCAGTTTGCCGTCCATCTCACGCGTGACGATCTGGGGCTTGCCCACCGCCAGCTCATACCCTTCCCGCCGCATGGTTTCAATCAGGATGGCCAGTTGCAACTCGCCCCGTCCCATCACTTTGAAGGCTTCAGCGTTTTCGGTGTCTTCCACGCGCAGGGCGACGTTGGTCAGCAATTCCTTTTGGAGCCGCTCCCGCAGGTGCCGAGATGTGACGTAGGAGCCATCACGTCCGGAAAAAGGCGAGGTGTTAACTGTAAAAATCATGGAAATGGTCGGCTCGTCCACCGGCACTTGCACCATGGCGCGCGGGGTTTCAGCGCTGGTCACCGTCTCTCCGATGGTAATGCCCTCCACACCCGCAACCGCCACAATCTCTCCGGCTTCAGCGCTCTCTGCGTCAATGCGCTCCAGGCCCTCAAAGCTGTAGAGTTTGGTAATCCGCGTCTTTTGGGTCGTGCCGTCCAGCTTGACGATGGCCACCTCATCCCCGCGCTTGAGCGTTCCGGAGAAGATGCGCCCAATCGCAATCCGCCCGTGATACTCGCTGTAATCAAGATTGACCACCAGCAGTTGCAGGACATCCGCAGCATCACCGCCCGGCGCTGGAATGTGCTTCAGGATGGCCTCAAATACGGGCTGCAAGGTTTCCGAGGGGTCATCGAGCGACGTCTTGGCGATGCCGCTCCGGGCATTGGCGTAGAGGATAGGAAATTCCAGCTGCTCTTCGGTGGCGTCCAGGTCGATGAAGAGATCGTAAATCTCGTTGATCACTTCCTGCGGGCGTGCATCGGAACGGTCAATCTTGTTCACCACAATGACGGGCGCGAGCTTCGCCTCCAACGCCTTGCGCAGCACGTAGCGCGTCTGCGGCAGCGGACCTTCGCTCGAGTCTACGAGCAGCAGCACGCCATCCACCAAGCGCAACGCCCGCTCCACCTCGCCGCCAAAATCGCTGTGGCCAGGAGTGTCCACGATGTTGATCTTGGTGCCTTGATAGTTAACCGCGGTGTTCTTGGCCAGGATGGTGATGCCGCGCTCGCGCTCCAGCTCATTGGAGTCCATTACGCGCTCAACGACTTCCTGGTTGGCTTTGAAAATGCCGCTCTGTTTCAGCATGGCGTCCACAAGCGTGGTCTTACCGTGGTCGACGTGTGCGATGATGGCGATGTTGCGAATCGGCTTGGTCATAGGTTTCCAGTCAAACGATCCAACCCAGCGGTTTCTGTTGAACCAACTCGGTTGGTGAAAATCTTGCGAGACAGGCCCGGCAGTCCGCGGGCAGTAACCTTCCAGGCAGTGAGCTGGGCTCCATGCAGGACGCTGGCGGCTGAAACGCTGAGGAAAAGTCCCAACTCCTATGTTAAGCCATAACCCTCAAATCCCGATACAACGAACTTACGCAACGTCACGCCGATACAATGCAGGCGGCCCTCCCCGGTAATAGTCAAATCAGCTATCCTTTCCTCGCCATTCGCAATTTGTAACGTCCTAAACCCTCGATCTACTGTGTTCTAGGAACTCGGCCGGCCGCCGCGTCGAGCCCACGGCGCACGTCTGGGTTGACATCATCAAACGAGTGGGACAAAATCTGCGACAGATTCCGCTTGCGCACTGGAGAGCCAAAGCTGCCGCGTGCTGAACATCTGCGGCAGTCCGTGCCAATACGGAGAGTTCAGCCGCCACGGTCCATCGTCTCTTGGACGAGCCGTGCCCGCTGCACCGCTATGCAGCCCAGCGGACGCTGGCCGTCGCTATCGACACGGTGGCTTTTCGGCAAGTCTCTATTCTCTTCGCGCGCTGGCAAGTTTTCCGCAGGAGGCCCCATGTACCACCGCCGCAATTTCCTTATTATCAATACGGCAAGTTCCGTTATTCTGAGCGCCATTTTCTGCGCGCTGATTTTGTTCTTTCCCACTCGGCTTCAGGCCAAGGAGAAAAAGAGCGATTGGATTGAGGTGCGCAGCCCACACTTCATCGTGGACAGCAATTCGGGAAAGACCGCAGCCAAGCTGATCGCGCTGCGCCTGGAAATGATTCGGGAAACAATGGGGAGCGTGTTCCAGGGCAAGAAACCCTCCCAGTCCGCTCCCCTGACGGTCCTGGCGGTGGCGGGCGCTCCCAGCCTCAGGCAGTTATTGCCAGAAAACTTGAAACGAAGCAGTTCCACCATCGGCGGATTCTTCACGGATACCATGATCGGCCCGTATATTGTCATCCGCACGGACATTGTGGACCGGGATTCTTACGGCCCCGTCTTTCACGAATATACGCATTACGTTATGCGCCGGGCGATTCCCGACTTGCCGCTGTGGATGGTCGAGGGCTTGGCGGATTTTTACGCCAATACCTATGTTCGGGGCCATGATGTTTTAATCGGGCTTGCAGATATCTACGACATTGACGCCCTGCATGAACACACCCTGATACCAGTCCAAGCCCTGCTGAAGGTCGGCTACGACTCTCCCTACTATCATGACCCAAACAAGGTTTACACCTTCTATGCGGAATCCTGGGCGCTGGTCCACTACCTCATGTTTCAGGATGCTCGACACGGCACGCACCTACTCCCCAAATACGCGCAGGAAGTCGCTCAGGGCGGCGACCCCTTGGAGACGTTCGTCAAAATCTTCGGTTCCACCAAGCACATGGATAACATCCTCACGCCCTACATCAGCCGCATAACCTTTACAGCCCTTCGCTACCCCATCACCGAAAAGCTTTCCTCCAAGAGCTACGCAGTTCGCTCGCTCTCCGTGGTGGAGGCGGACTCCGACCAGGCAGAATTCCTGCTGGCAGAAAACGAGCGCATGAGTGCCGCAAAGCTGCTGGGCAAGGCGCTCAAAGAAGATCCGCAGTCAGCGCAAGCCAACGCCTTGATGAGCTTCCTGCAGCTGAGAGAGGGGGAGATCAGCAAAGCTGCCGATCTAGCAAAGAAAGCAATTCAGCTTGATCCCGAAGATTATCGCGGCTATTTTTACGCCGCGTTGGCCATTCAGTGCGACCACCTGAGCACCGACCACACCTCTGAGGTGGAGCGAGACCTCATGCGCACGCTGGCCCTGAAGCCGGACCTACCCGTCGCCAACGACTTGCTGGCTGAACTGGAAATGAAGCAGCCTGGAAAACTCAATCAAGCGCTCGCCTGGGCCACCCGGGCGGTCCAGGCAGAACCCGAAAACAATGATTACCTGGTCGATTTGGAAATGGTTCTGCTCAGGCAGGACCATCTGGCTGAGGCGGTAGCCGTCGAGATGCGCATGCTGGGCCGGGCTGGGACCCCGAAGAAACAGGCCGTGGTTCGCAACGAGATCGGCTGGCAACTGTTGCAGCAGAACTTCGCCATACACCGCGCCGACTTTGAGATCAAGAAAGCCAATCAACTCGATCCCAAGAACGCCGACATTATCGACAGCCTGGGACATCTGCTGGAAAAAGAAGGCGACCTACCCCATGCCGCAGAGGCCTACCAGCACGCTTTGGCTATCCAGCCCAAGGAGGTCTCCTCACTCCGGGGCTTGGGAGATGTCCTGCGCAAAGAGCACCATCTGGGCCAGGCCATCGCGCAGTACCACAAGGCGCTGGTGGTCAATCCGAAGAACGCACTGGTCCACTACGACCTTTCCCTGGCACTCAAGGAGAAAGGCGATGCCGCCGGGGCCGCAACCGAGCTGAAGACCGCCCACGGACTCGACCCCTTTAATACGATGTATCAGTAAGGAGCGGGCCGTTACGGCCCCCGGCGCCCCCCCGCGCTGGGAGACTGCTACGGGCAAGACATGAACAGTTTCCGCAGTAGCCCTCAGGGAGGCTTGCTATCCCCAAATTTGACTTGCCCCCAAAGCTCCGCATAACATTTTCCCGGCGGTCCGTAGATACGCTCTGTTCTACCTTTGGATTTTGCAAGGTGAAGTGGCGACGCCGGATTGCCAGGACACAACACCGGAGAAGACATGGAAAATAAGAAAACCTCTTTGGTTTCTCGGCGACGATTCATTCAGGGAACCCTGGCCGCCGGAGCAGTGATGAGCGGGTTTGCGAAGTCAGAAGCGGGGACCGGCGGACGGCAAAACATTTCCCTGAACGGAACCTGGAAACTCTTCTTTGACCACCAGGAACGCTGGGTGAAGAAAGACTGGATCGCCGACTTTCTTTCAGAAGAACCGAAGCGAGTTCAGATTCCCTGGGATAAGATGCGGTCGGCCATGCAGGCGGACGCGATTGACTTTGCCGTTCCCGCCACGTGGGAAGAGTACCGTCCGGACACGGTGGGCGAGGGTTGGTACTGGCGGGAAGTTGAGCTGCCCCAGGCTGAGTTTCCGCGCGCCGTGCGGCTGCGCTTCAACGCCGTGCGCTACGGAGCGGAAGTTTTCTGGGACGGGCGGCGTGTCGCTATTTATCTTGGCGGCTTCACTCCCTTCACCATGGACCTAACTCCACTCGCGAAACCCGGTACGCGGCACCAGCTTGCCGTGCACGTGGTTAACCCCGGTGGTGGCTTTGCGGGTAACTGGCAAACTCTTTTTTTTGAAAACGTCCAGATTCCCCAATCGCACAACTTCGGCGGCATTTGGCAGCCGGTCGAACTGATCATCACCAGCCATGTTCTGATCGAGGACGTTTACGTCGAGCCGCGTCTCAGCCGGAAAGCTGCGCTCGCTCACATCACCGTGAGCAATCAAACTTCCCAGGAGCAGACCGTAACACTGGACGCTCGCGCCCTGCTGCTCCGCCCGAACATTCAACATGCCGGCGAAGAGAAGAGGAGTGTAAAACTTCCGGCAGGGAAAAAGTTGACCGTGCCCATGCTGGTTCCGCTGGACCCGATGGCGCTTTGGGAACCTGCAAACCCCGCGCGTTATCGTCTGGAAGTGAGTCTTCGCGGTTCCTCTGCGGCCTTTCGAGATGATTATACGGCGATGTTCGGCATGCGCGAGTTCAGCGTGGTCGGGCGCTTCTTTTATCTCAACGGGCGAAAGTTTATGGTGAAATCGACCATCAACCACCAGTATTACCCCATCACCGTCGGCTACCCGCCCACCCCGGAATTTGCGCGCAAGGAAGTGGAAGCCGCCTTTCATGCCGGGTTGAATACGATGCACGTGCACCGCCAGATCGGACATCCTGAGCTGATCAAGTGGGCTGACGAGTTGGGCCTGCTGCTCTACGAAGAGCCTGGGGGCGTGATCTTCGATCAGAGCCAGCACCTGGACTATCCCGGCATCCGGCTGCTGATGCGCCAGCTCCACGATTTGATCGTGCGCGACCGCAACCACGCGGCGATTGTGGCTTGGGGGATGTCGAATGAAAACATCCTCGATCCCCAGGTGCTATCGCACATGATGCAAACCACTCGCGGGCTTGATCCCACACGTGTGATCTGCGACAACTCAGGCCAGGGCCGGCATCTGCTGAAGCCTTTCCAAAAGGCCGAGAGTCCCTGGCGCGACCTGCACGATTACCCGCCCGCCCCCATTGAAGCTGGTACCTACCAAAGCATGAATCAGTTCGGCCGGCCGCCAGATTATGCTTTTCGGCGCGAAGACGGCCGCGACGCCCTTCCCCGCATGCCCGAGGAGGGCCCGCAAATCATCGGCGAATTCGGTTACGGAGGATTACCGGATTTTCCCGCGTCGGTAAAGGAATTCCAAGCGACAGGCAAGCCGAGCGTGGAAGGCTCACTCTGGCAAGGTTCATTGGAGAACCTGGAAGCCGGATTCAAGAAGTATCATCTTGAGCCAGTCTTCGGCAGCGTGGCGGAATTCTGCCGACACACAGATGAAGTCCACGCCGACGCGCAGGCGGAGATGGTTCAGGCGCTGCGCACGAATCCTTTTAACAGCGGCTTCGCGGTTTCTTGCTTCCACGATCTTGCCATCTGGTACTGCGGGATCACCAATATTTTTCGTGACTCCAAGCCCGTGAGCCGTCGGCTTGCAAGAATTAACGTGCCGCTCTTCCCCTTCCTGGAAGCTGAGCCTTCTCCCGTGCATACAGGCGAGGAATTAACGCTCCGGTGCGTTTTAGTAAACGAAGACGTCATCAAAGGGCCAGCCAAGCTCAGGGTGACGGTAACGGGGCGCCAAGGAGAAACGATTCTCGAGGAAACCAAACACTTGAGGCTTTTGCCCGCCGTGGGCTTCGTAGTCCCGGCTTTTGAAAAATCGCTGGCACTGCACGGGACAAGCGGGCACTACGTCATTCACGCGGAAGTGGAAGGCGCGGAAGGCCGCAAAGCTGTAAACGAGCGGCGCATCCTGGCGCTCAATCCTGCTGACAATCCTTGGCCCTCGCCTTCCGTGCTCCTTTACGATCCCGATCACAACATTCTTCCCTATTTCGCGCACCGCAACATCCCTTATGAAATGTGGTCGCCGCGTGTGGAGGTGAACGGCCGCCCGATCCTCGTCAGCGACATCCAGAAGTGGAACTACATCGAGCATCTGCAGGAGCGGTTGGAGGACTTCCGCGCGATCCTGGCCTCCTGCCGCGCCGGCTCAACCGTGGGCTTCCTGATGGAGTCGAACGACGGCGGCCTGATCAACCTGCTGAAGGAGCTGAAAATTCTCTCCACGCCGCTGCGCGTGGTGGGCAGCACCGGAAGCTACCGCGGCGATTTCCATTACGTCAAGCCGCACCCCATCTTCGCCGGCTTGCCCGTGAACACCTGCATGAGCACCGATTACCGCAACGTGATCGCCCGCGTCTCCATGGACGGCTTTGAGGGCGAAACCATCGCCGGCGTCAACGAAAACGCCTACTGGTGGGGCACTGACGTTGGCGTGCTTCGGATGGGTTCCGGCGCCGCCGTGGTCACCACCTTGCGATTTACGTCGAGCCTGATGACCGACGCCGTCGCGCAGCGCATCCTCGCCAACCTTTGCTCCTGGAAACCTCGCTGAGCGCTCGCCTGACCGGACTCGCCGTGGAGTCACGCCGAGTCCCAGGCACTCTCAGGATTTACTTGCGAACAGCAAAGTCCTCGGACTAGAATTCGCCCGTTGCGTTTTTGCGCGTTCAAGGCGACTCGGAGGCTCTGATGCAGAGTAACTTTGTCCTGGGAATTCTGATGGGAATCCTGGCAGGCCTGGTGAACGGCATTTTTCTGCTTCCGATGCGCTATGCGCGGAAGTGGGAATGGGAAAACGTCTGGCTCATCTTTGCCGTCCTTTCAACTCTGGTCTTTCCTTGGGTTGCTGGTCTCGCGGCGGTACCTCACATGGCAGGAATTTTCAGCGCCCTGCCCTGGCAGGCCCTGCTGCCCGGTGTGATTGCCGGAACTGTTTGGGGCATCGCCCAG
Source organism: Terriglobia bacterium (assembly GCA_046705545.1). GTDB lineage: Bacteria > Acidobacteriota > Terriglobia > UBA7540 > UBA7540 > JAMCXS01. The sequence continues at coordinate 6,983 of JBJKQF010000182.1, read as the reverse complement.
GTCTTATACGGCCTGGGGTGCGGAATCGTGGGTATCGCCATCGGCAGCGCCGTCATCTCCTGCATGTCGATCATGGCGGGAACCATTGGCCCGATGGTCGCATACGTACCCGGGAAATTGCTAAGCACGGATGCGCTGCCTCTCTACGTCGCAGTGGCCATCATCGTCACGGGCATCTTCTTGTACGGCAAGGCGGGCGCACGCAAAGAAGCTGAGACTGTCGGCCAAGACATTGGCCGACAGATTGTCAAAGGGAGCCTCCGCAAAGGTTTGACAATCTGTCTGGCCTCCGGGGCGCTGGGAACCGCGTTCATTTACGGTGGCAAGTCCAGCACCGCGATTCTGGCGGCAGCCTCGGCTGCCGGAGCATCGTCGCTGGTGGCATTTTACGCCGCCTACGTGGTCACCTTCAACGCCGGGTGCATTCCCGGTGTGCTTTATTCGCTCTACCTGTTGCGCAAGAATCGGAGCGCAGGAAACTATGGCAATTCGTTCCTGTGGAACTTTGGCATGGCTGCTTCGATGGCCCTGCTGTGGTACAGCGGGATATTGCTCTACGGGATGAGCTCGGAAGAAATGGGCAAGCTGGGGCCGTCCATCGCCTTCGCGCTGTTCGGCAGCGGGACCGTCTTGTTTGCGAACCTGTTTGGGTGGTTGGCGGGCGAGTGGAAAGGCGCAAGCCGCTCCACCATCCGGGGGTTTGTAGAGGGCATGGCGCTGATCGTGATCGCCGTCCTGATCATCGCCTTCGGGGTGCACACCCCGCACTAAGAATGCGGGGCGCCCCCTTGCGAACAGGATTACTCGAGAATGCGACCCTTCAGCTTCTCAAAGGTGAAATCCGCTCCGCGCACAAACTGCATCAAGTCGCGCTCCCGCGATTGAATCTGGTTAACGGCCTCAGGAAGTTTCTCAATCCCTTCCGTGGGGACCGTGATCAAGCCGTTTTCGTCACCGTGCAGGATGTCTCCGGGCCGGATCACCAGCCCTGCCACCTGCGCGGGAACTCCCACGCGCACGATGCGCGAATAGGAATGGCTTGCCGCTACCCCACGGGCAAAGTAGTGGAACTTCATCGCCCGGACCTCGGGAATGTCACGCACACCACAATCCGACACCAGTCCCACCGCACCCAGGCGGTTGAATATGGTCGTCATCACTTCTCCGGTATGCACTGCGAAATCGGGGTGCGGCCCCATCTCCTGAAGGACCACCACGGCGGGCTTTGGGGATTTTGCCACGGCCTCATAGAGCGCCAGGAAATTATCCCAATCAATTGGCCCCGTGTTCATAGATTCCACGTGCGCAGTCACGGCGTAACCGACCATGCGCCCCAACTCGGGAAACAGGCATCGGACGGTCAGCGGGGTAAAGCCTTCATTCTTCGGACGCACATTCAGCAGCTCAATGGCGTTTGACAGCGTGGGCGTGTCCACCGTCTTCAGGTAATCAATGGGGGATTTCTCCAAGGACTTTTCAGCTTGCATGAGTTCAACTCCTTCTGGATTTACTCTTCATCTTGGATCGGAACGCGCATTCGCCTCACGATCCGGCGGTCAATTCTCGATTGCCAAAACTCCTTTGATGAAATCGTCGCGCTGGAAATCTTCAGCAAAAGCCTGGGGGATCTGCTCCAACTTCGTGTAGCGATGGCTGGCCAGACAATCGACATTAATCGCTCTTCGGTGAATCGATTCCATCGACTCGCGATAAATGGTAGGCGTTCCATCAGTGTCCAGCCCACCGGAAGCTCCCCCGGAAGTCACAATATTCATCTCGAACGCTTGAAAAGGCGTTAGGCACCCGATGTCGCGCCCGGAATGGCCGGCGCCGTAAAGCAGCACCGTCGCCTGGCGGCGAATCACAGAGGGTATCCAGTCAAAAACCGTTCCGCTTCCGGAAGCCTCGATCAGAAATTCAATCCCTTCGCCATGCGTCCGAGTGTGAATCTCGGAAATCATGTCAAGGGTTCGCACGTCCAAAGGTGTGCCACCCAGCTTCTTGGCCAGCGCCAACTTCTCGTCGCGCATGTCCGCCACAAGAATCTCACCGTCGAACTTCTTGATGTTGCGTAAAACCTGCAGGAATAGAAGGCCCGCCGGTCCCGCACCCACGATGAGAACGCGGCGAATGTGATGGCGGCCCTCGAAAGCGTAGCGGTTCTGCGCCCTTTCCACGCGGTTGCTGGCGTGTAGTACGCAGCCCAGAGGCTCAATGAGAGCACTCTCAACCGCGGACATGCCCTGCGGCAGCGCAACGACGTTGACCTCCGGCACCGCGACGTATTCCTCAAAAGCGCCCGGAAGTCCCGTGATGCCCAGTTCCTGGCCAAATTCGCATTGGTGCGAGTCACCCGTTTCGCAGTACTCGCACACAGGCGTCCGGCGGTGGCTGACACAAGTCAGCACCTGATCCACCGCCACTCGGTCGCCAGGCTTCAAGCGCCGCGCTCGGCTGCCCACGGCTTCCACCTGGCCGCAAAATTCGTGCCCCAAAATTTGTGGCTGGACCTTCAAGGGAATCGCCTGGCCGCGCTCATCGCGATTGTAATTCGCCAGGCCGTGAAAGATGTGCAAGTCAGTCCCGCAAATCCCCACGGCCAAGACCCGCACCAGCACTTCATCCGCTTTGGGCGCGGGCTTCGCCATTTCCCGGACCCGGAACTGCTGCACATCTTCGAGAACCAGAGCCTTCATAATTTCCCCTTTCGAGGGTTTCAATTCTGGCCGAGGGCTCGCTCCACCTTCACACCGTAGCGCGCCCCAGTCTCGGCGATTTGCTGCCAGGTTCCATCGTCCACCGGAACGCCCTGCGCCTCCCGGCGGGCCCGCTCCCGCGCCTCCGGCTCTCCGGGGATCAGAATCTCGGAGAATCCCGACGCCAGCTTGCTGCTCTTCACGTACTCCACCAGGTTGTTAACCTCTTCATCAAAAGACCCCAAGTCGCGGAACTGTGCAATGTTAATCACGGTGACGATGAAACTGTTGCCCACGCGTGTGGTCGTAGGACGGCTGCATCCGGCGCCGGAGATTCCTCCCGCCAGCAAATCGCTCAGAAGCGCCAAAGCAAAACCCTTGTGCCCGGCCATGGGCAGCAAGGCGCCTTCCGGCGGTCCAAAGAAGTCGGCAGGATTCGTGCTGGGATTTCCTTCAGCATCAAGCACGCACCCCGGCGGGACCGATTTGTTGCTGTTGAGCGCAATCATCACCTTGCCCCCCGCAATGGCGCAGGTAGAGATATCTACCAAAACTGGTTTACCGGAAGGATGGGGAACAGCAAGCACAATGGGATTCGCGGAAAGGCGGCGCTCGCGTCCGCCCCAGGGCGCCACCAATTTGCCCGCGCCGTGCGTATTAACAAACATGATCGCAGCCATCCCCTGCTGAGCCGCCAGGAGGGGATAGTCACCCGCCCGGCCGATATGGTTCATCTGCCGCACAGCAATCGTGGCAGCGCCGGACTGGCGCGCTTTCTCAATCCCGATCTTCAAGGCCTCGCGTCCCATGACCTGGCCCCATCCCCAGTCGCCGTCGAGCAACGCGAACGCCGCAGCCTCTTTTACGACGCGGAGTTTTGCCGTAGCGTTAATCCATCCCTGTTCCATCCAACCCACGTATTCGGGAACCCGCACCACACCATGCGAGTCGTGGCCTTCCAGGTTGGCCTCCACCAGCGCTTCCGCCACGGTGCGCGCTTCAGGCGCTCCGGCGCCGGCGGCGTGAAAAATTTCTGAAGCAAGATCTGTCAGTTGAGCAGCAGTCAAAGTTGGCATTGTAGATTATGAAACCTCCAGGGCAATTGCACGGACGGGAGAAGCATCCCGGCCTGTGATCTTAAGTGGCGCCGCCACCAAATGAAATGTTTCGGATTTGATCGCGGCTAGATTCGTCAGATTTTCCAGGATCACCACGTTGTGGCCGAGCAGCGTCAAATGAACCGGGAACGGCGGCACGTCCACGGAGGGAACATCAAGCCCCACCAAGTGCACGCCGCACTCCACCAAAAAGTCCGCCGCCGGCGGCGCGATCACCGGATGCTCGCTGAAATATTCCGGCCGGCCCCATTGCTTGGACCATCCGGTCTCCAGCACCACCTTACCAAGCTCTTCGAGCTGGGCACGGTGGCTGCTTAAATGTAGAACTTCAATTTGCGTTCCGGGCCCCATGCCCGGCACGCGAATCAACAAGGCGCGCCCGGAGTATTGATCGGGATCGATCTGGTCGATCGTCTTGCCTTCCTCATAAAAGTGGAAGGGAGCGTCCAGATGAGTGCCGCAATGATTGCCGAGCGTGACGCGGCTGTTGTTCAGCGTGCGCCGTCCGTCAGACCGAGTGTAGCGGGTGGACTCCAGGACTTGAACTTCCACCGGCAAGTCGCCGGGATAGGTCGGCGTCGTTGGATCCAGGTTATAACTGAGGTCGATTGCACGCATTGCCATCTTTACTCCTCTACGGATTGTAAGCGTGTTCGCGCCCGGCGTGAGCTTGCCATGCGGACCGCTAATGCCATCGCTGCCTTCATGCTGTTCGGGTCCGCCAGATCCTTACCCGCAATGTCAAACGCAGTTCCATGGTCAACCGACGTCCGGATAATCGGCAGCCCGACGGTGACGTTGACGGTACGCTCGAAATCCAGCAACTTCATGGGAACATGCCCCTGGTCGTGGAACATCACAACCACCAAATCGTAGGCGCCTCGCACCGCCATCAGGATGATCGTATCAGCCGGGAAAGGGCCCTCGCAGCCGATCCCGGCAGCCTTGGCAGATTGCACTGCGGGAAGAATACACTCCGCGTCCTCGCTGCCGAAGAGGCCATGCTCCCCGGCGTGCGGATTCAGTCCGCAAACGGCAATGCGGGGACTAGGCGTTCCCATATCCTGAAGCGCTTGGTGGCCGAGCTCGATGGTCTCCCGCACCCTTTGCACACTGAGCTCGCAGGCCTTTCTGAGTGCGACGTGAGTGGAAACGTGAATCACGCTGAGCTGGTCGTTAACCAGCATCATCCGCGATTTGGCAGCTCCGCAAAGCTGCGTGATGAATTCGGTGTGACCCGTGAAGCTCGGCTCGCTCAACGAAACGGCTTCCTTGTTGACGGGCGCGGTCACCATGGCGTCCGCCTTGCCTTGGAGGCACAATTCCACCGCGGCCCGAATGTAGGCGATGGAGGCCTGCCCGGCGGCAGCACTCAATTTCCCGGGAGAAAATTGGGAGAGATCCCCCTGCTGCAAATCGAGCACCTGCACCGGCAATCCATTGCCGGCCACAAGCTGATTGACGCTGCCGCTGCGCTCCAGCACATCCGCATCACCGACGATGATCCAGTGCGCCAAGCCGGCGATTTCCCTATCCATCAAAGCCTAGACCACCACTTCCGGCCCGACGCCGGCCGGATCGCCGGAGCTGACAACGATGGTTGGCAATTCTTTGGGGTCCAGTTTCATTCCTCCTGCTTCCTCAATCATCCAGCCAGAAAATCGGCGACGGCCACCAGCGCCTGCTTCTTGCCGAACCCTCCCGCCTTCATCGCCACCGGCAGGCCGTCCGCGGGGCCACCCACAATTTTACCCCATGGCACGCCCGGCAAAATTTCGTTTTCGAGGCGGTTGCCTCTAACATCGATGGCGCGGCAAATCATGTGCGCCGTATCGCCACCTGAGAAAAAGAGGCCTGCGCATCCCATTTCAAAAATTCGGGAGGCAAAAGCCGCAACAACGTTCTCGTCTTCGTCCCGGCCCACCGTTACAACCAAATGGCGCTGCGCTTTGACTGCGCTATGCACCAAGCCGCCAAAACCCTCGGCGAGAGATAGACAGTTTACCAGCCGGTGAGAAGAAAGATATTCAACCTGCGCAAGCGTTACGGGATTGTTCGAGCCAATAAACATCACAACAGAACGCTTCGCAGCTGCAGCTCCGGCAGTCCGCGGCGCTACCTGCACCTTTCTTTTGTACGCCTTCGCCAGAATCGCGGCGACTTCCGCACTAAGGCCCGCCGAGCCCACCAGAAGCGGGCGTTCCTCCAAGCTCATCGCAGCTTGAGCAATCAGCGACAGATGCTCTTGCGTGCGCGTATCGAAAACCACGATTCGAGGTTCCCCGCTCATACCGCTACGGAGATTCCGATCTATCACCGACACTCCGCCACGCAAAACATCTATGCCCACATGCGCAACGTTTCCAGCGCCTTGCTCACCCAAAAGAGAGGGCAAGTGAACTTCCTGAACCACCGCGCCACCCGTCCCTCGCAGGAAGCCGTCCTCCAGAATGCGCTCCATAGCCGGGAAAGCCGGAGCCACAATTGCCAGGGAGACTTTACAGATTTTCATGGCAGCGCAAATTTCCACCGCCAGGTTTCCCTTCAGAGTCGAATCGATTTTCTTGTAGAGGAGGCTTCGATTCTCCTGCTGGAACCTCTCGCCCAGTCCCAAGACTCTCTCACTGGCTACCTGTGGAGGATCGCTGCGGCTGTTACTGCTCCGGATTAGCAAATCAGCTTCGAGTTCGCACGCTGCGTCCTCGTTGCCCAAGTACAGCACGCTGGAGAATCGCGCCCTGGCATACGGCACTCCTGCGTCACAGGCACCGGTCAGGTCGTCGGCCAGCAGGCCCCACGGAGGCAGGTAAAGCGTCGCGCCCTGCACGGTGCGGCCGGGCATCGGGCTATGCTCTTGGGGATGACTTTCAGTCATCCCCGGCTAGCTCTGGTACCGGATGTAAACGGTTTTTCTTTGCAGGTAGTGCTCAATGCCGTACTTTCCGTCATCGCCTCCAATGCCGCTCTGCTTCCAACCCGTGTGGTAGCCGTGGATGGATTCCCCTGGACCCCGGTTGATATAAAGCTCGCCGCACTCCATATTCTGAACCGCGTTCATGATCCGGTTCATGTCATTGGTAAATAGATAAGCGGCCAGGCCGTATCGGGAATCATTCGCCAGCCTCAGCCCTTCGTCAAAATCCTCAAAGGTCATGACTGGCATCACCGG
>JBJKQF010000181.1:0-3649 GCA_046705545.1 Terriglobia bacterium | reverse complement strand
TATGCAAACGACCACCCGGTTGCCGTCGCGGGTTTGCCGGAGGGTATCATGAGGAAGGACTATTTCACCTCTTAGTCCGCGACGGTAGAGTTCCTCAAGTTCGCCGGCGTGGTCTTCGGGAACGATGATTGAAATGTTACGACCCAAAGCCTCCTCGCGAGTGTAACCGTAGAGCGCCTCTGCGCTTCTGTTCCAACTGATAATGGTTCCGTCCAGCCGCTTGCCGATAATGGCATCCGCGGAGAACTCCACAATGTCCGCCAGTAATTCACGGCTTTGCCCGGCGGTCTTGCGGCAGGTGTTGTCGCGAAGGTTGCATTGAATGAACCGCCTGCCATCAAGTTGGTAAGCGCTGCTGGTGAACTCGACGCGGATCAATTTGCCATCGGAAGTCTGGAGCGGCAAATCGTTGTAACGGACGTATTCTTTCTTCTGCAACTCATGGAATTCTGCTTGGAACTCTCCAACGTTCCTGAAGGCGCTGATGTCCCAGAGTTTCTTGCCAAGGCACTCCTCACGGGAATACCCCAGCATCTCCAGCAGAGCTGGGTTGAGGCCGGTGACCGTCCCGCTGGCGGAGTCAAGAACGAGGATGCCATCCGTGCTGCCTTCAAAAAGGCGGCGGTAGTGCGCTTCTGGCGCTTGGAGCGTTTGATGTCTCGGATGGGATTCTAATTTCTGCACGGAGCTGTCAGCGGCGTTCCGGTCTGTGCTACGAAATTTCGGAACCGTTTTCCCGATTTTCCGCATCGTCCCAGGCCGCCAAACCAAATCCTTCCATAAGCTGTATCGGCATACCACCGTAGCCGGTTGAGGCGTTTTTAGGTGTGCGAAAGATCACATTCTAAAGGTAGAGAGCAGGGCCTTTCCGTTTGCGAGCCTTGCGGGGAGAACTGCGGCGCCGGCTAATAGCCGTCACGTTGTTTGACTTGGCGGCAGGCAGTCGGATACTCTGTGAAGGAGAGGGTTTGCCCTTATTTGGGGCGTGTATTCGACTATGCGAAGAGTCTACCTGGACAATAATGCGACGACGGCCGTGGCGCCGGAAGTTTACGAGGCGATGAAGCCCTGCTTCCTGGAGGATTTTGGTAACGCCTCGTCGATTCACTGGTACGGGCAACGTGCCAAGGCCGCTTTGGAACAGAGCCGCGAGCAGGTGGCTCGGCTGCTGAACGCCAGCCCGAACGAAATTGCTTTTACCAGCGGTGGAACGGAATCCGACAACGCGGCGCTGGCAGGGATCGTGGGAGCCTCGCGCAACGAGAAGAAGCACGTTATTACGACCTCCATCGAACATAGCGCCGTGCTGCAAACGGCAAAAGCTCTGGAGCACCACGGCGTACGGGTTACCTATATTCCCGTGGGGGCGAGCGGCATTGTGGATCCCGCTGAAGTGGAAAAGGCCATCGGGCCTGATACCGTGCTGATTTCCGTGATGCACGCCAACAACGAGCTGGGAACCATTCAGCCGCTTGAAGAGATCGGCCGCATCGCCCGGGAGCGCGACATCTATTTCCACTCGGACGCGGTGCAGTCGACGGGCAAAATTCCTGTAGACGTTGAAAGGCTGGGCGTGGATTTGCTTTCGCTCTCCGGGCATAAGCTGCACGGCCCCAAGGGCGTGGGGGCGCTCTACATCCGGCGCGGAACGATTTTGCGTCCGCTCCTCTTCGGCGGCCATCACGAGCGTGACCACCGCCCTGGCACGGAGAATGTTCCCGGCGTTGTGGGCCTAGGCAAAGCGGCTGAGCTGTCCGCGGAAGACCTGGCAGCAGACGCGGAACGTATCGGCGCGCTGCGCGACCGTCTAGAGAAGGGAATCCTCAAGAGCATTCCGCAGACGTCGGTGATCGGCAACCGTGAACGGCGCGTGCCTGGAACGGCGAATATCAGCTTTGAACATATCGAGGGCGAGGGTTTCGTAATCGCTGTGGATCTGCGCGGCATTGCGTGCTCGACAGGAGCTGCATGCTCGTCCGGGTCGCTTGAGCCTTCGCACGTGCTCAGCGCGATCGGTCGGCGGGAGCAGGCACGGACCAGTATCCGCTTCAGCTTGGGGCGCTTCAACACGCGGGAAGATATCGACTACGTTCTTGAGGTCTTGCCGCCCATCGTCGAGCAGCTTCGCTCTCTCTCACCGCATTGTAAGAAGAATGCCATCACCGTCTGAGCGTACCGCCCGGCGGCGTCACCAAACGAAAGTCTTGCACCAATGACCATCGCAATCGCCATGAGCGGGGGAGTGGACAGTTCACTCGCCGCGGCGCTGCTCGCGGAAGCGAGGGAGCGCCCAGACGGGAACGGCGCTCACTCCGTGGTGGGCATGACGATGCAACTCTGGAACCAGAGGCGCCTGCCCGGTCTCCTGGGTGCCGAAGAAGGCGAGACGCCCGGCCGGGCGAGCGGACGCTGCTGCTCGCTGGACGATGTTTATGACGCCCGGCGCGTGGCCAACTTTCTGGGACTGCCCTACTACGTGGTCAATTTTGAAGACCGCTTTGAGCAGGACGTTGTGCGGCCGTTTGTGGAGGGATACCTGGCCGGTGAGACGCCAATTCCTTGCAGCCTTTGCAACACGGCTATCAAGTTTGAGCGGTTCATTGATACGGCACGCAAGATCGGCGCCGACCGCATCGCCACCGGGCACTACGCGCGGGTTCTCTGGGACGAGGAGTCGGGCCGTTACCGTCTGCTGGCAGGGCGCGATGCTTCCAAGGACCAGTCATACTTCCTGTTTGGCCTGACGCAGGAGCAGCTTGCGCGCACAGTGTTTCCTCTGGGCGAATTGACCAAGGAAGAGGTCCGGGCGATGGCGCGGGAGCGAAAGCTGCCCGTTGCGGAGAAGCCCGACAGCCAGGAGATTTGCTTTGTTCCCACGGGCAATTACCGCGGCTTCATCGAAGCTTATCTCTCCGAGCAGGGCAAGCGGGATGTCTCCGAGGGCGGTGAGATTGTCTCGACGGAGGGCCAGGTTCTGGGCCGGCATCAGGGAGTCGAGAACTTTACGGTCGGGCAGCGCAAGGGGTTGGGGTTTGCCACTGGGGCTCCTCTCTATGTGATCGGTCTGAAACCATCCGAACACCGCGTGGTGGTGGGTTCCAACCAGGATCTGATGAAGAGCCGCCTGCTAGTGAGAGAAGTTAACTGGATACGCCCGGCGCGCGAGGGCGATTCCTTTTCCGCGCGGGTCAAAATCCGCAACAAGCACATGCCTGCGCCCGCTTGCGTCGAAGCCTTGGCGGACTCAGAGGCGCGTGTTGAATTCTCAAATCCTCAGCGGGCCATCACTCCCGGTCAGGCTGCTGTCTTTTACGATGGGGAAGAGGTCGTGGGCGGCGGCTGGATTTCCAAAGTGCTCGATTGAGCCATTCCCGCCGCGCCTGCCTGCGGCGCGGCGTGCTCCCAATCTTTCCTCACTTCTTCACTGCGCCATTTGCTGGTAACAGCTTGCCTCTGCCTTGCGATAGGAACTTCCACGTTGCGGGCGTCAATCGGCGGGCCCCTGGATTTGTGAGCAGAGACCTCCGCAAAGCCGCCAAGTCATTCGGGCGATCGATATCCGGGCAGGGTTGGAGGACTGTGCAGGAGAATCCGCGCTCGATCAAACGCTCCAGCGTGTCATGGAAGGCATGCTCGCTTCCAAGACGTA
>JBJKQF010000180.1:0-6699 GCA_046705545.1 Terriglobia bacterium | reverse complement strand
CATCTTGCAGGTCTGCGGCTCCAGTCCCGGGGTGCTTGCCATAGGTCGAATTGCATGTGACCGTGTCAAAAGGTTTACCTGCTTTGCCGTGCTAGGTGTATGCCTTTGTGCCCTCAATACTTGGGCGCTCGGCCGGCAGGCCCCGGCGTCGGTTTCCCCTACTCCCATCACCCTTTCCGCCTACAGCCAGGAAGTTACCCGCTGGATCGAGGCCTTGGAGACGCTCAAGGCGCATCCTGAAAATACCGCGGCACTGCTCAAACAACTGCCCCTGGACTGGCAGGTGACCGTAGGAAAAACGAGCATCGAGGTTTCCACAGACTGGATGCGCGCGGGCCTCAGCGCCGCGGAGCAGAACCCCAAAAACTCGCCCGAAATTTCAAGCCGCCTGCTTGAGCGCTTGCGGGCCATGCAGCGGGAAGCCCAGCTCCTGGCCGCGCAGCCGCAAGGCGTCGACGCCTCCGCGCGCGGAAAGCTGAACGCCATTCTTGCCCGGCCGGAATTCCGCGGGGTGCACGGCCCTACTTGGTTTGACCGCGAGGCGGAGCGCGTGCGCGAATGGCTGGACAAGTGGACTTCACGGCTGGGGATGCATCTGGCTCATCACCGGGCAGCCGTCAGCGTCTTCTTCTGGGCCTTATTGTTATGTAGCGCCGCCGGCTTGTTGGGCTGGATGGTCCTGCAATTGCTCAAGCGCCCCGGCGCCCAGGATTTTAAACTGCATGCCCCGGATGCTCCCCTCCCGGAATTGCACCACCAGATGGCGCAAGCACGGGAAGCCGCGGCGCGCGGGGATTACCGTGACGCCATTCGATTGGCCTACTGGTCAGCCATCGAGCACCTGGAAGAGCGCGGACTCTGGACGCTGGATCCAACCCGCACGCATCGTGAATACCTGCGGCTGGTGCGGTCCGATCAGCCGCAACGCGAACCCTTGGCGGTGCTTACGAAGCTTTTTGAAATGGCTTGGTACGCCGCGCGGTCTTCTACAAACGACGACTTCCAGGCCGTTATGACCCAATTGGAGAAGTTGGGATGCGCATAGCGCTTGATCCGCGTGATCGCACGCTGCTGATTGTCTCCGCCGTGCTGCTGGCTGCGGTCAGCGCCGCGGGCCTGCTTTGGGCCCCAATATCGCGTTCGGGGCCATCCGGCTTTCCCAGCACATATTCCTCCGCAAGCCAAGGCGCCAAGGCCGCCTACCTGCTGCTCGAAGACCTCGGCTACAAAGAGCAGCGCTGGACCGACCCGCCGACCGCGCTCCCCCAAAACGCCCGGCATGTTGTTTTGATTCTCGCTGATCCGCTGCTGCGCCCTTCTTCGGATGAAAAGACGGCAATCCGATGGTTTGTGCGCCGCGGCGGGCGAGTGGTGGCAACCGGAAGGTACGCGGCGAAACTTTTGCACCTTCCGGGAATCGCTTCAGCAACGCTAAAGGAATCCAGCTGGCGGAAATTTCCGGCGCGCTTGCCAGGACCGATCTCCAGGCAAGCTCCCGCGGTTTCCATGAGCGCCGGTGCGCGCTGGAAGGGGGGACCGCCCAACGATATGGAGTACTATGGCGACAAGGCGGGAGGAACCGTCGTCCGCTTCCCGCTCGGCAGCGGCAGCATTATCTGGTGGGCCTCTTCCTCGCCGCTCACTAACTATGGACTGAAGCAAGCCTCCAATCTGAATCTTTTGCTAAACTCGGTAGGTGAAGCTCAGGGCTCAACAATTCTCTGGGATGAATACTATCACGGCGAGCACTCGGGCCTCTTGAGCTACTTTGAAAAGACGCCCTTGCCCTGGGCTCTGTTGCAAGCGGGCTTGCTGGCGCTTGCTGTAATTTTGACCTTTTCGCGGCGTAGCGGACCCTTGGCGGTTTCCGTCGAGAAGTCGCGCCTCTCTCCCATGGAATTTGTGGAGACGGTAGGAGACCTTTACGCCCGGAAGCGCGCCGCGGCGGGCGCGGTTGAGATCGCGGTGCATCGCTTCCGCTCCCTGCTCTCCCGGCGGCTGGGAGTTCCGCCCGAACATCTTGCGGGAAAGATGGAGCAGGCTCTCCCTGCGGACTCGCGCACGGGAGAAGCGGGACTCGCTCCGCTTATCGCGCAGTGCGACCTGGCGGTGAAATCCGATACCGGGGATGAAAAAGCAGCACTGCAACTTATCCAGAAGCTTCACGATTACACGCTCCGGCTGCGGCTTGCCGGTAAAGGAGACTAACCTATGGCGGAAACCGCCGCCCAGCTAGCCAAACAGCTCCACGTTGAACTGAACAAAGTGATTGTGGGGCAGGATGAAGTGATCGACCAGCTTCTCGCCGTTGTCCTGGCGGGAGGCCACGCTCTGCTCGAAGGCGTGCCCGGCATTGCCAAGACGCTGGCCGTCAAAGCTCTTGCCGGCATCTGCCGCCTGGAGTTCCAGAGAGTCCAGTGCACGCCGGACTTGATGCCGGGAGACATTCTAGGTGTCAACGTTTACAGCACGGCGACCGGGACCTTCTCCTTCCAGCGAGGGCCGGCTTTCACGGACCTGCTGCTGCTCGACGAAATCAACCGCATGCCGCCACGCTCGCAGGCGGCTCTGCTCGAGTGCATGGAAGAGCGGCAAATCACGCTGGACGGGACGCGCTACCCGCTTTCGGAATTCTTCACTGCCATCGCCACGCAAAATCCCGTGGAGTTTGAGGGAACCTATCCCCTGCCGGAAGCCCAGCTCGACCGCTTTCTGGCCAAGATTCGCATCAGCTACCCCGCTGCCGACGAAGAGGTGGAAATCCTCAGCCGCTATCAGCAAGGCTTTGACCCGCAACGCCTGGAAAAGCTGGGGCTAGCCACGGTTGACACCGAGATGCTGGGCGCCGCACGCCGCGACGCCGCCGCGGTCAAAGTGGAGGCTGCTCTTTTCCGCTACATCGGGGAGATCGTGCGGCGCACGCGCGACTGGCCGGCCCTGAGTCTGGGCGGGAGCCCGCGCGCCTCAGTGGCGCTGCTGCTGGCTTCAAAATCGCTCGCGGCAATGGACGGCCGCGACTACCTGGTTCCTGACGACATCAAATCCGCAGCGCCTTTTGTTCTGCGGCATCGCCTGCTGGTCAGGCCGGAAGCGGACCTGGAGGGAATTACTTCCGACAGCGTGGTTGCCGAGGTCATCGCGGCGGTCGAGGTGCCGCAGTGAACGTTGTCCCGCGGCTCGTTCCTCCCAGGTGCTCGGCCCCCGCCCAGGGCTTCGGCCGGTGGCCCGCGGCTTTCGAGCCGCGATTCTTCCTGGCGTTCCTGGCGGGCTTTGTCTGGCTGGGCCCGGCATGGTGGGACGCGCGCTTCGGGTACATGATCCTCGTCTGGGACGCTTTGATGATGGGCATCTGGTGGTGGGATTGGTCGCGGCTTCCCAGCCCCGCACAACTGGAAATCTCCCGCCAATGGAAAGAGGCGGTCTCCCTGGGCGCAAGCTGCCGGGTAACGATCGAGGTCCGCGCCAAAAGCCGGGTCAGGATTTTGGTGTCCGTTGAAGATGAGATTCCTGCTTCCCTCCGGCCGCAGATACCAGCGGTGGAAATGGTGATTCCTCCCGGCCGGAGCAGCGAGGCGACCTACAGCATTCAACCCATGGAGCGCGGCGAGGCGCGCTTGGGCCGGGTTTTCATCCGCTACCGAAGCCCCCTGCAGTTTGCCGAGCGGCGAGCCGTCGCAGACGTGGGCCAAGTGGTCCGAATTTACCCGAACCTGGAAGAAGGCAAAAAGCTCCAACTCTACCTTCTGCGCAGCCGCCAGATCGAGATCGAAAAGCGGTTGCAGCATCGGGTCGGCCGCGGGCGGGATTTTGAGAGCCTGCGCGAATACCGCGAAGGCGACGAGCCCCGTGATATTTGCTGGACGGCCACAGCGCGGCGGGCGCGCCTGGTCTCCAAGGTCCATCGTCCGGAACGAAGCCAGTCCGTCATCCTGGTGGTGGACGCTGGCCGTCTGATGTTGGCGCGCTCGGATGATTTCACAAAGCTCGACTTTGCAGTGGCGGCGGCCCTGAGCTTGGCGCAAGTTGCGATGGCCGGGGGCGATTCGGTGGGAATGATCGCTTATGGCAGACGAATTCAAGCCCACCTGAAAGCGGCGCGAGGCCGGCACCACCTGCGGTCCATTCTCGAACAGCTCGCGATGGTGCACGGAGAACTTGCGGAAGCTGACCACGCCCGGGCCGCCCAGACACTGCTCAAAGACCAGACTCGACGCTGCCTGGTGGTTTGGGTTACGGACCTGGCAGAGACCGCGGCAACGCCTGAGGTTATAGAAGGAGCGCGCCGCCTGCTGGGCCGCCACCTCGTTCTGTTCGTCGCCATGGGCCAGCCGAGCTTGCGCAATTTTCTCGCCCGGCGTCCGGAAACGACCGGCGAAATGTATCGCTACGCGGCCGGCCAGGAACTCGTCCAACGCCGCGAAGTGCTGTTACGCCGGCTCCGGGAACAGGGAGCGCTGGCGGCTGAAATTGCCCCCGGGCGTCTGGCCGTGGGATTGGTGAATCAGTATCTGCGGATCAAGGAGGAGAGCCTGCTGTAAAGGAGCAAAAATCGAGCGTCCCGCTTGGCGCCTAGGACCGCCCCGCTCGGGTCAAGTAGATGGCCAGGAGTGAGGCCATGACTCCGGCCAATGCGAATTTGGCCACGGCAGGAAACGGCGAGGGAGAAATGAATCCCTCGATAGTACCGGCAACCACCAGGATGGGAATAATTCCCAAGACCAGCCGCACCGCCTGGCCGCCGTAGAACACCAGGGATCCCCGGCGTGGAAGATTGCCCGGGAAGAGGAGCCCCCGCGCCACAAGCAATCCCGCCCCGCCCGCGATAAACACCGCGGGCAGTTCCAGCACGCCGTGCGGGGCCACAAACTCCCAAAGCTGGGCGCTCATTCCCGCCTGCCAGCAGGCTGTGGAAATGACTCCCAACATCAGCCCGTTGGTCAAAAGCAGATAGACGGTGCCGATCCCGCCGGTGATCCCAAAAGCAAAGGCCCCAAAGGAGACGGTGAGATTGTTGGTCATGATGCCGCTGGCCGCCAGCGGCTTGATGGCCAGAACGGAGTGCGTCCACATCGTATGGCGCTCAATGGTGTCCGTCATGGCAGGCCCCAGGAAAAACCGCTGAAAGGCGGGGTCGCCTAGGCAAGTGAGGACGCCAATCAGCGCTCCCACCACAAACAGCGCCACTGCGAGGGCCGTGTAATCAAAGGTTTCCCGGAATACGGCCGGAAAGGTCCGAAGATAAAATGGCAGGATGCCGCGCGGCGAGGCGTTCCTTCCTGCATAAATAAGGTTGTGCGCGCGAGCGAGCAGCTGGTTCAGATAATCGGACTGCCGCCGGCTGGTAGGGTCTTCGCGGACCTGAGCAAGATCCGCGGCCACTTGGCGGTACAATAGAGCAAGCTCCTGGAGGTCACGATACGGAAGCGCACGGACACCCCTGCTGCCGGATTGGGTGATAATGCCTTCCAACCGGTTCCAATAGGGCTTCCGTTTTTCAAGCCAGCGAGCGGAAATCATAATGGCAGCTCAAAACGACAAGCTTACCATCGAAACGCCCGAACTCATCCCCCTAGAATATCCCCTCGCGGGGATTGGCAGCCGTTTCTTGGCGCTCGCCTTTGATACCCTGATTCAGCTCGGCGTGGCCCTGGTGCTGGTGGTAGCCGGAGTGGTTGTTTTCGCCTCCTTGGTCTCCCATTTTCACCGCACCGGTATTTGGCTACTGGCGATCGGCGTCCTGGTTTATTTTCTGCTGCAGTTCGGTTATTTCGCAGGATTTGAGGCGTGGTGGAATGGGCAGACCCCCGGCAAGCGCCGGATGCATTTGAGGGTCATCAAAGACTCCGGACGTCCCATTACCGTTTATGACTCGGTGGCGCGCAACCTTCTCCGCACCGTGGACAGCCTGCCGGGGCTCTATGGCGTCGGGATTCTCTCCATGCTGTTGAGTCCGGGAAACAAACGTCTGGGGGATCACGTTGCCGGAACCGTGGTGGTACATGAGCAGCCGCTCGCCAGCCGCGCCCCGGAGCATTGGACGCCTCCATCCACCGCGCCATCTGGGTACGATTCTTCACGCCTGACTCCGGAAGAATTTCAACTGCTGGAAGCTTTTCTCGACCGGCGAGGCCAGCTTGCTCCGGACGTGCGCCGTGAAATGGCAAGACGAGTGGTCCAGCGCGTCGGCGCCAAACTGAACATTTCGGAGGATGACCGCCGCAATCCGGAGGCGCTGGTCGAGAAGCTAGCGAATGAATACCGCGACCGCGCGCGGTTCCGCTAAAGCGCACCCTCCCCGTGGCAAGTAAGCGCGGTTGTCGTGGTGAGTTCTCTCCCTCTGCAGGAACGGCGTCCCTCTAAACCGGCAGGAATGCCTCCTCAAAACCTCCCAAGCCCCCAAAGGCTACCGACGTAGCCATTTCAAAAAACCGGATCTCTCGGCGGGACCCGGGAGCAGAAATTCGACTCTCTCTTGCCTCCCTGTTTCGGGGCCCCCTCCGCGGGCGGCCCCCTCTCAGGCCTGTAAAATAGTCCTCTTAAGCACCTTGCGGATAAGGCTTGACTAAAGGGGATAGACACGGTATGTTAGCGCGCTCTCAGTCATTCGAGACGGGTATTATCAGCCTTTATCGGTTGTAGAAATTTCCTTTATGGAGGCTACATGAACGCAAAAGCTGTGCTTGAATTTGCCAAGGCCAA
>JBJKQF010000179.1:0-12076 GCA_046705545.1 Terriglobia bacterium | reverse complement strand
GTTCAGGACGCCGGTGTGGATGTCGGCAACACCGATAATTTTGTAGCCGGCCTCGTGCATCAGGCGCGCCGCCTCCGAGCCCACGTTTCCAAAACCTTGCACGATCACGCGAGTCTCGTCGCGCTGCCGCCCAAAGCGTTTCAATGCTTGGTCGGTAACAATCATGCAGCCGCGGCCGGTGGCGGAGTGGCGGCCGTGCGAGCCTCCCAGGTCAAACGGCTTGCCTGTTACCGAGGCCGTGACGGTGTGCCGGACGTGCATGGAATAGGTGTCCATCATCCAGGCCATGGTCTGCTCGTTGGTGTTCATATCGGGCGCCGGAACGTCCCGCTCGGGGCCGATGTAGTCCAGGATTTCGGCAGTGTAGCGCCGCGTCAATCTTTCCAACTCCGCCGCACTGAGGCTTTCGGGATCGCAGATGATCCCCCCCTTGGCGCCGCCAAACGGGATGTTAACCACGGCGCATTTCCAGGTCATCTCAGCAGCAAGGCCCCGAATCTCGTCCAAAGTCACATTCGGGCCGTAGCGCACACCGCCCTTGCAAGGGCCGCGCGCGATGCTGTGCTGCACGCGGAAGCCCTCAAACACCTCCAGCTTTCCAGTGTCCATTACTACGGGAATGTGTACGATGATTTCCCGGTTGGGAGTGCGCATATACTTGTAGATCCCGGGATCAAGCTCTAGCTTTTGTGCAGCCGCGTCAAAGCGCGCGGCCATGGAATCAAAAACGCTGAACTCTTTCCCGGTATCAACCGTTGCCACAGGGGCCCCCTGCTCAACTACCATGCCACAAGAAAAGTATATCAGAAGAGCAAGCTGTCCACTGTCCGGACCCGTAAGACACCATCACGAAGAGAAAGGCCTAGGGGTGAGCGGGAAGGATCGGTCTTCCTAGACTGAGGAAGCAAAGGCGACCGGGGATTGCGGCACTCGAACGGCTTTCTGGATGCCGTGATGCTTCAACCGGCGCGACAGCGCCAAATGGTTCTTCAGTGAATGGCTATGAAACGGTGACAACGGCGGGGGCTCGCGAAGGAGCTTTGACGGAGGCAACGCGGGGAGCGCGCACCAGTTTCCAGGCGCTCTTGTCGCGCAACAGGCGGTCCACCAGCGCGAAATGCATGGCGTGCCCGGCACGGTGGGCAACCACATGGCCGACCAGCGGATAACCGAAGAGCGCAAGATCGCCCACAACATCCAGAACTTTATGCCGGCAGAATTCATCCGGGAACCTCAGCCCTTCCGGATTCATCACTCCATCCGGCGTAAGAACGATTGCATTTTCAAGCGATCCACCCCGTACCAAGCCGCTCTTGCGCAGCATTTCGACTTCCTCGAAAAAGCCAAAAGTCCTGGCCGGAGCAATTTCCTGCTCGTAGGAGGCGTTCTCAGGGTCAAAAGAAAATTCTTGCTCGCCGATCAAGGGATGATCGAAGGCGATGTGATACGTGATGTGGAATCGCTCCGCGGGATGAATGGAAATGCGCTTGCCGCCCTCGGCAACTTCGACGGGCTTAAGGATCTTGACGTAGCTCCGCCGCGCGCGCTGCTGCCGCAGACCCCCTTGCCGGATGATCTGGAGGAAGGGAAGGGAACTGCCGTCCATGATGGGCACTTCCAGGTTGTCGATTTCGATGATGACGTTATCGACTCCCGCCGCCGCGAGTGCAGAGAGCAGGTGTTCGGTGGTGGAAATCAGCACACCCTTCTTCATCAAACTGGTGGCATAGCTGACGCGCGCCACGTTGCGGGCTTTTGCCTCAATGACGAAACCATTGAGATCCGTGCGCTTGAAAACAGCTCCCGTGTCGCTTGGGGCAGGCAAAAGCCGCACATGGACCGGGACGCCTGTGTGCAGGCCAATGCCCTCTGTGGAAACAGGCCGCGCGATGGTGTGTTGGTAGCTCAAAAAGCCTCTTGCCTCCGTGATCGATTAGGCATTCTTAATGCCAACCCTCATCTATTTTATACTCCTTTTTGAATCAGGTGGTTACCGTTGAAATGTAAAAACATGGTAAATCCTGGTGTGGCAAAAATACAACACTCGAGGTTCATTCGGGACACAATTGTGGGACCGCCTGAGTCTTTTCTCAACCGCGTCCCGCGGCCTCAAGTTCAGCCGGCGGAGCCGACGGAGATTTCCAAGTAGGGTACAATGGGCTTTACCCACCAGGAGGAGCGACGTTGCCGGAAAACAAGAAAGTTGTCTTGATCGATGCTATGTCATTGGTCTTTCGGGCCTTCTACGCCCCCATGCAGATGGCGCTGTCTTCTCCCAGCGGGCTGCCGACCAAGGCGATTTATATCTTCCTGCGCACGCTCCGCAAGCTTTTGAAAGACTTTGAGCCCGGCAAGGTTGCGGTAGCTTTTGATCTGGCTGCTCCCACTTTCCGCGACAAACTGTTCGAAGAGTACAAGGCCAACCGCCCGCCTTTTCCTGAAGAACTGGGCGTTCAACTGCCCTACATCCGCCGTTTCTGCCGAGCCCTAGGTCTGCCGCTTATTGAGAAGGAAGGTTTCGAGGCGGACGACATCATCGGAACTCTGTCAAACCTGGCCGCGAAGCAAGGAGAAGAGGTTTTTATCGTTTCCGGAGACGAGGACCTTTTCCAGCTTGTGGATGACAAGGTGCGGGTGGTGAAGCCCTCGCGCTCCTCATCGAATGGCGAAACGGTGTGCGACGCCGAGAAGGTCAAGGAGATTATCGGCGTGGAGCCCCGGCAAGTGGTGGATTGGCTGGCTCTGACTGGAGATTCAAGCGACAACATCCCGGGCGCTCGCCCTCTTCCCGGCCAGGAGGCACCGCCCACGGAGGGCGGCAAGAAGCGAAGCTATATCGGGCCTAAGGGAGCGACGGAGCTGATCCAGCAATTCGGTACCCTTGAAAATGCCTTGGAGCATTACGAACAAGTGAAGAGGCAAAGCTACCGCGAAGCCCTGCGCGATTTTCGCAAAGAGGCGCTGCTCAGCCGGGAACTGGCCACCATCCGCACGGATGTGCCGTTGGAGATTGGCTTGGAGGATCTAGCTCCCGGCTCACAGGACACTAACGAGATTCGCGATCTCTGCCAGGAATTGGGCTTCGTGTCATTGCTCGAGGAATTGCTCCAGGCGGGAGGAAGCCAGGAACCGAAGAGCGAAGCCACGGAAATCCGCTCGCGAGCCGAGCTTGAAAAATGGCTTGGGGGAGTTTCCGAACATGCTGACGTGGGGATTGCCTTCGACGTGGAAGGGGATGAAGGTTACTCCGGTCGGCTTGCAGGTTTGGGATTTTCAGACGGCAAGCGGCAGGCGCAGGTTCCGGTGGAGTCGTTGGAACAAGGGCTTCCCGCAACCGCGGAGGTGTTCAGCGGGGTGGAACACCCGCTGGCGGTGCACAACTCCAAGTTGCTCCGGTTACTGCTCCGGAAGCAAGGCGTCAGTGTTGGAGAAGTAACGCACGACACCATGCTCTATTCCTATTTGCTGGACCCACTTGCCTCCAATCACTCCTTGGAATCGGCTGCGCTGCTGCGTCTGGGGCGGAGGACGGAAGGCTCAATCGGCCGCGCCGCGGCCTACACGCACCAGCTCGCCGCGCTTCTCAGCCCGCTCATTGCCGATGAAAGCCTGGTGGAACTTTACTCCCAAATCGAGCTGCCGTTGGCGGAGGTTTTGGCTGAGGTGGAAACAGCGGGCGTCAAGATCGATCCTGCCATCCTATCGCGGATGTCGGAGGAATTCTCAAAGGAACTTACCAACCTGACACAGGAGATTCACCGCCTGGCGGGGGAGCCTTTCGATATCGATTCGCCCAAGCAGCTGGGGGAAATTCTGTTCGGCAAGCTGAAGCTTCCCGGCGGCAGAAAGCTGAAAAAGAGCGGCCAGTATTCCACAGAGGCCTCCGTGCTGGAAACCCTGGCGGAAAACTACGAGCTGCCGAATAAGATCATGGATTACCGCACGCGCGCCAAGCTGAAATCCACTTATGTGGACGCGCTGCCGAGATACATCAATCCGCAGACGGGGCGCCTGCACACCAGCTTTAATCAGACGGTGGCGCGGACGGGGCGGCTCTCTTCTTCGAACCCCAACTTGCAGAACATCCCGGTGGATGAAGAGTTCGGTTTGCGCATTCGCGCGGCCTTTGTGGCGGAGGAAGGCTGGCAGTTGATCTCCGCCGACTACTCCCAGATCGAGTTGCGCGTGCTGGCGCACATGTCCGAGGACGCGCGGCTGATCGAGGCGTTTTCGCGCGGTGAGGACATCCATTCCCGCACCGCCCAGGAGATTTTCGGGGTGCCGCCCGGCCTCCAGAACCACGAGCACCGGCGGATGGCCAAGGCGATCAACTATGGGGTGATTTACGGGCTTAGTTCGTTTGGCTTATCGGTGCGGACCGGCTCCAGCAAGAGCGAGGCCCAACAATACATCGACGCCTATTTTGAGCGCTACGACGGCGTCAAAGCCTTTCTGGACGCGCGCGTGCGTGAAGCCCAGGAGACAGGGCGGGTTCGCACGCTCTTCGGCCGCCTGCGGCCCATCCCGGAAATTAACAGCCGGAATCCAGCGGCGCGCAATCGCGCGGAACGCGAGGCGATGAACACTCCGTTGCAGGGTACCGCCGCAGACTTGTTGAAGCTGGCAATGGTGAAGGTGCGCGCGCGCCTGAGCAAAGAGAAGCTGCAAACGCGCATGATTCTGACCGTCCATGATGAGCTGGTCTTTGAGTCCCTGGAATCGGAAGTGAACTCCGCAAAGGAGATCGTTCGGGAGGAAATGGAAGGCGTTTACCCGCTGAAGGTGCCGCTCAAGGTGGACCTGGGAACGGGGAAGAACTGGAAGGAAGCCAAGTGAGGGAACGCAAGCAACAACGGATTGCATTTCTTGAGTCCGCCGACCGCAAGTGAGCCAGGATGCCGGTGACAGCTTCTAAGCCAAAGGGAAAAGCAGGCGCGGAAGAGTCTTTTCCGGGATTCTCGGACCGGACATTCTCATTCTTCCGCGAACTGTCTGAAAACAACAACACGCTATGGTTCGACCGTAACCGGGCACGTTATGACCGCGACGTGAAACAGGTGTTTCAGGGCCTGCTCGCTTGGCTGGAGCCCCACCTGCTGGATCTCAATCCGCATTTTGAAACGGCGGGAAAAACGAACCGCAATTTCTCCCGCATTAACCGGGATATTCGCTTTCGCAAAGACAAGAGCCCTTACAACCTGAACTACTACCTCTACGTTTTTGATGGCCGCCGTGACCGCCAGGCGGACGGAAGGCTTTACGTGGGCCTCAGCGCCGAATGCCTTACCGTGGGATTTGCAACCTACGCCACCTGGAGCCGCAAAGGTTCCAGTGCTCTCGAAGCTGTTTTCCGCAAACGTCTGAAGCGCGAGCGGAAGCTGTTTCAAAAATTGCAGGATGGGATTGTGCGCGCTGGCCGTTTTGAAACTTATTGGCATCGCAACGAAAAGAACGAATGGGCGCTTCATCCCGGCTTGCCGCGAAACGATAAAGACTGGGAGACGCTCCATGCCTGGGTGGCGCGCAAGGTTTTTCCTGCCGAGATGAAAAGTCTCTGTACACCTGCCTTCGCCGGCCGCATTCTCAAGATCTTCAGGCAACTTTACCCACTTTACGTTTTCACCTCCATGGAGGGCGCGAACTGGCGTCGCGAGTTGAACAAGGTTTTTCCGCGATAAGAAGGCGGTCCTCCTCACCTCCTAATATTCGGCACGTTCAAGAACGTGCTCAAACCGCGCTGACATTTTGCCGATGGAATGTACAAGCAGCCGCGGAGACGTCATGATCTGCGCTCCTGAACGAGACCACGGCTGGAACGCGAGTGTGGAGGAGACGCGATGCTCAGGCTTGCGGTGCTCATTCTGATCGCGGGACTCGCGGTGAGTCCTTTGCTCGGAGCGCAGGGATTTTCCGGCCAAATGCGGATTCTCGAAGGACAGCAGAAACAGGCCTTGCAGGCCCTGAAGCTGAAACAGAAATACGCTCGAGAGTCGATGAAGAATCGCGGAGTGCCCGCCGCCGTGCGGCAGCAATTGAAGCATCAATTGAAGAATGAAGAGCGCCGGCTCCGGGAACAGCAAAAAGAAGAACGGCAAGAATTGAAGGACCGGCAACGACTGTTGAAGCAGATGCGGAAATGAGACCGCTGGGGAACCCGTTCTCTGTCGCTCCGTAAAACCTTTATTAAACCCTCTCTTTGAATGATCCGCAGCTCTCAGCCCACCACCAAGCGCACCGCCGATGGCTCGCGGATCGCACTCCGGGCAAGCCCGCTTCGCGGCTAAAAAGTTGAAAAAGCGCCCCGAGGGGTTTCTGCTACACTAAAGGCTAATCCTCTGCGTGAGAGGTGCGTGATGAAGCATCTGCTCTTGGGCGTGCTGATTTGTCTTGTTGCGGCGCCGTTGCTGCAAGGCCAGGAGCAGCGGCCGACGCTGGGGCCCAGCGAGCCCTCTCTGCAAGGTCCCGGCTCCACGACCACGGCTGACCGGAAGAGGCTCCTTGAGGTCAGGAAGATATACATCGAACGTATTGATAACAAGCTGAGCGACAAACTCGCGGAAGATCTCGCGCGGTCTTCCTTGCTGCGGATTGTCGATAAGCCGGACGACGCTGATGCCATTCTTCGCGGCACGTGTTTTCGCCTCAACAGCCTGAAGCGGCTGCATTCGGAAGTGTATCTGACAGACCGGATCAACGGGACCTCCATCTGGCAGGATATTATATTGGTTCCATGGAATCCTCCCTCCCTGAACAAGGCGGTGGGTCAAACGGCTGCGAGAATTACGACGCAACTTTTCGAAAGCATCCGCCAGGCGGAGAAGCGGTGAGCCTGGGAATCTCCTGGGGCTGCAAGTTCAGAAAGCTTTAAAGGCACTCCCGCGAGCCATTGGGCTCCGGCATGGATTAGTTCCCGTCAGCCTGCCGCGGGTGGCTGCAGGGGAGGGCCCGCTTGACGGTTGTGTGTCCCTGTCAGGGTTTGCATGATTATTCGCCCATTCCAGCCTTCCGACCTTCCCACGCTTTGCGAGATTGACCGAAGATGCTTTCCACCCGGCATCGCTTATTCTCGGAAGGAGCTTGAGAGTTTCATCGGTCACCGTTCCTCCCTGACCTGGGTTGCGGAAGAGGATGGCGAGATCGCGGGGTTTGTGGTGTCCAGCCGTCAGCCGGCGCGCGTGGGGCACATCATCACGATTGATGTTGTCGATACGTGGCGGCGGCGAGGCGTGGGCTCCGCCTTGATGGATACGGCGGAGAACTGGGCTCGAAAGGCGAAATTACAGCTGATGTATCTGGAAACGGCTGAAAACAACCCGGCGGCGCAGAAATTCTATGAGGGGCGGGGCTACCGGAAGATCGACAAGGTCGACCGCTACTATTCCAATTCGCTGGCCGCTTGGGTGATGGTGAAACGCTTGAAATAGCCCTCCGAGCAGCTCCTAACCGGTGACTTGCATCACCCTTTCCAATTAATTAACCTTGCAAGGATTGCTGGCCTTGAACCGTAAAACGGCTGGTATAATCCTCCACGCGGAGTTTTGGGCGCCGTGCCCCAAAAGTGTCTCATGCCTGTTAAACTCACAACTCGTGAATCCAAGATCATCTTTGTGGCCGTTGTGGTGGCAGCGGTGTCGTTATTTGTTGGGATCAGATACTTTTCCCGGGCGTTTCCGGAAGCATCCCTGACCCTGCGCGTCAATCGCGCGGATTCCGGCGACATCGCGAAGAAATTTCTGGCGAGCCGTGATTTTCAGCTGAAGGGCTACCGGCACGCTGCAATTTTCCAATACGACGACCAGACCAAGCTCTACCTGGAGCGCACCCAAGGCCTGGCCAAGATGAACCAGTTGACCCGCGGCCCCATCCACTTGTGGCGCTGGTCCAACCGCTGGTTCCGGCCCCAGCAGAAGGAAGAATTCGACGTCGATGTCAGCACCCAGGGGAAGGTGGTCGGATTCGACCATGTCATCCCGGAAGCTGCGCCTGGCGCATCGCTCACACCAGAAGCGGCGCTTGGCATTGCCAGCGCTTTCTTAACCAACGTCATGCACCGCGACCTGGCGGACCTGGAATTTGTGGATTCAGAATCGGAAAAGCGCCCGGCCCGCATGGACCACACCTTCACCTGGAAATTGAAGAACCTGAACCTGGGCGATGGCAGTTACCGGATCGAGGTGGAGGTGGACGGCGACCAGGTGGCCGGCTACAGCGAATACGTCAAGATTCCCGACCAATGGACGCGCGACTACAAAAGCCTCCGCTCACGGAATACTTCCGCGCAACTGGTAGATGAAATCCTCTTCATCCTCCTGAGTCTGGGGATGCTGGTGATCCTCGTCCGGCGCCTGCACGACCACGACGTCCCGTTGCGCACGGCGGCGGGATTTGGATTGGTCGCCACGGTCCTCTATTTTTTGGGGCAGTTGAACTCCTTCTCCCTGGACCAGTTTGCTTATCAGACCACGGATTCCTACTCGAGTTTCATGACCGGCTATTTTGTTAAGTCCGCTTTGAGCGCTCTGGGCGTGGGGGCGTTCATTTTCCTGATCGTGGCCGCCGCAGAGCCTGTCTACCGTGAAAGCTTTCCCGGCCTGACGTCGATCCGGCGAACTCTGAGCTGGCAAGGATTGCGTTCGCGCTCTTTTTTCATTGCGAACGTGGTTGGCATCACCCTGACGTTTTTCTTCTTTGCATATCAAACCGGTTTCTACTTGGCCGCCAACAAGCTGGGAGCCTGGGCGCCTTCCGATATCCCTTTCTCAAATCTGCTAAACACGCGGATTCCCTGGATCGCGGTGCTTTTCGTAGGATTTTTCCCAGCGGTTTCCGAGGAGATGCAATTCCGCGCCTTTGGGATTCCGTTCCTGGAGAAATTCTTGCGGTCGAGGCCTGCCGGGTTGATTGTGGCGGCTTTCATCTGGGGATTTCTGCACTCTGCGTATCCGAACGAGCCATTTTTCATTCGCGGCCTTGAGGTAGGAATCGGGGGCATCATCATCGGCTTGGTCATGCTCCGCTTCGGGATTTTTGCGACTCTGATCTGGCACTATTCGGTGGACGCCCTCTACACGGCTTTCCTGTTACTGCGTTCGCCTAACGATTATTTGCGGATTTCCGGCGGGTTGACGGCCGGAATCATGCTGATCCCGTTGATTGTCGCTTTGATCGCTTATTTGCGGACGGGAACTTTTTCAGATGAGTCGGAGTTGACCAACCAGAGGGCGGGATTCAAGCGTGCCCCTAAGGGAGAAGTTGCCCTGCCGTGTGAGGAGTCGCGGGGATATCGCCCGCTCGGGAAATCGCGCATCCTGGCGGCTGCCGTCTTGGGCACGGCATTTGTGGCGGCGGCGTTTCTGCCGGCCTACCGCTTTGGCCAGAACTTACGGCTGCATTTCGACCGCCGGGAAGCCGAGCAGTCGGCAACCGCTTTTCTTGAGCATCAAGGCGTGCGCCCTCAGGAATATCGGAAGGCGGCGTGGCTCGATGAGAATGTTGATGCCCTGACTCTCCGATACTTACTCGATCACCTTTCCGTTCAGAAGTCCGAGCAGATCTACCGCCGGGCTACGCGGCTGGAGCTGTGGGAGGTGCGCTTCTTCAAGCCGCTTCAGAAGGAAGAATACCGGGTCTTCGTCGATCCGGTGGACAACATGGTTTTTGCCTCCCGGCACATTCTGGA
This sequence comes from Terriglobia bacterium, assembly GCA_046705545.1. Taxonomy (GTDB): domain Bacteria; phylum Acidobacteriota; class Terriglobia; order UBA7540; family UBA7540; genus JAMCXS01. The sequence goes on along the minus strand of JBJKQF010000179.1, from coordinate 2,397 downwards.
TGAGGATGCGCCTGGGGCGACGCTTGACGCCAGCGCCGCGCGCTCCCTGGCGGAGGATTTCCTTCAGGAGAAAGGTTATCAGCTCTCCGGCTTTGAGCTCCAAGATACCCAATCCAAAAAGCAAAAGGCACGGAAAGACTATTTCCTGACGTGGCAGGCCAAGGTTGGCGACCCGCTCAACGTTGGCGACGCGCACTTCCGCCTGGAGGTGGAGATCGCCGGAAAGCAGGTGGTGGGGTTGTCGCGGTACTTCAAGCTTCCAGAACAATGGCAGCGGCAGCATGAAGCTTCGCGTTTATCGAATGCCGTCTTGTTGGGGCTTCGCAGCCTTCTGGCCATCGTCTTGATGGCCCTTGCGGTGATGCTTTTTGTTGAGCAGGTGCGCGCCGGGCGCATTGCCTGGAGGCGCTCCTTGTGGGTGGGAGTGGTGCTTGCCATCTTGATGAGTCTCAGCGAGCTGAACGGCCTTCCGCTGATCTATCAGCGCTACCCGACCTCGATCTCTATAACGAACTTCTGGATCATGGCCGGGGCGGGTTTGGTAGTGGTTCCTCTGCTGGTCGGGCTTGTGGGCTGGCTGGTGGTGGGGCTGGCGACCAGCCTCTATCCTGACGCCTGGAAAATCTGCGATGGAGAGGCACGGCGGCTGTGGCGGCTCGATGCGGTGGTGGCCTTCATCCTGAGCGTGGCGGCCGGAGCGGCCCTCGCGCGGCTCGAAACCATCTTCGCCGGCCGCTTCCATGCGATCGCGCCGGTGCGGTTCGGCATCTTTCCTTCATTGTTTGACGCAGCCTATCCGGGAGCCGCTTTTATTCTTCACGCCCTGCTCATGACCTTCTTTTATGCAGGGCTGCTCGGCATCTTCATTTACCTTGCGCGGACAGGATGGGCGCGGCGTTCCTGGTGGGTGTGGCCCGTCGGGGTCCTGCTCCTGGCAAGCCTGGGCCCGGCCGGCGCTCATTCGGCGGGTGAGTTTGCAGCGGGCTGGGTGATGGCCTTTGTGCCGCTGGCAGTCGCGGTGCTGATCGCCGCTTGGTTCTTCCGGTTCAATATTCTGGCGTACCTCGGAGCGATCTTCTGCTTGGAGGTCGCTGGGCCGCTGGTGGATTTGCTTTCGCAGCCTTCGCCCTTCTTCCGCTGGAACGGTATCGTCCTGTTGCTGTTTGCGTTTTTGGTCTTGGCGTGGATGGTGGGATCGATGGGAAAGTGCCCCCGCGCCGCGGGACCGAAAGCGGATTAAACGCGGCGGCTCACCTGGTTTCTAGAGACCGTTTCGGCGGGCTGACACGGGCTTCCTAACCGCGATTTTCCCCACCCACCGCCTCCCGGAGTCTCGATCTTCAAAATGCTGCCAGCCGGGGCTGTGAAAGTCGCTTTCGACGGCAACGCGGCTTTGCGGCCGTTCCTGGTCAACTCGTTCTTTCCGCGCTGCCCCGGCCCGCCTCCTGCCAAGCCGTAGGGCCGGAAGCGGCGGCGGTCGGAAAGGATGCTGCCGCGGACATCGGCCAGAAATTCGATTTCGCGGGTCACGCCGTCGCCTCCCCGGAAAAGTCCTTTGCCTCCCGAACCCCGCCGCAGCGATGTCTTCAGCACGCGCACGGGAAAATGCGATTCGAACGCCTCAACCGGGGTGTTCAGTGAATTGGTCATGTGTGTGTGCACGCCGCTCAGGCCGTCCGCGGCCGGCCGCGCTCCCATTCCCCCGGCAATTGTTTCGTAGTAGGCAAAAGCGTCTCCTGTGCCGGGATGGATTCCTCCGAAGGATAAATTGTTCATGCTGCCCGAGCTTGCCGCGGGAATGCGGCCGGGAAGCGTGCGGGCCAGCGCTCGAAGCAGCACATCGACAATGCGCTGGGATGTTTCCACGTTGCCCGCGGCCACCGCGGCAGGCGGGCTGGCGTTCACCACGCTCGCTTGCGGTGCAAGAACTTCAATGGGTTCCATCAATCCCGCGCAGGCAGGAACATCCTCTCCCAATAGGCAGCGGAAGACGTAAAAGACCGCAGAAGTGGTAATCGCCAGCACGGCATTGACGCCGCCTCGGCACTGCGGCGAACTGCCCGCGAAATCCACAATGGCGTGGCCGGAACGAATCCGGATAGACACTTTCAGTCGGACGGGCTGGGAACCGTACCCGTCATCATCCAAGAAATCTTCCGCCTCATAGCTGCCCGGCGGAATCTGCCGCAGCGCATGGCGCATTAGTTTGGCGGAGTAACTCTGCAAGGCCTCCAGGTAAACCGCCACCTTGGGTGCGCCATACTTCTTGAGCATTTCCTTTAGGCGGCGCTCTCCCAGCCGGCAAGCCGCGACTTGCGCCATCAGGTCCCCTTCGCGTTCGCGCGGAGTTCGCACGTTGGCCAAAAGCATTTTTAAAATGCCGGATTGGAATTCTCC
>JBJKQF010000178.1:0-2515 GCA_046705545.1 Terriglobia bacterium | reverse complement strand
ACTTGCAGCCGTTGCAATTTGGGCACGGATACCTTTCCGAGTTTCCGAATCGCTGCTATTTCGAATCGCAAATGGCGTTGGCCGCTCGCGCTCTGAAGCTGGCGGAAGCGGACGGGGACGAGCGCATGAGCGACGAGTCCCGCAGCGTCCTGGGCGCGCTGAAGCTTTTGGATGGCCTTGTGAATCTTTCTGACGCCCGCAACCTTCCCCAAGAGCAGAGGCTCACTTTGGCACGTGCGGGCCTGGGCAAGATTGACGGCGCCGCCCGCGAATTGACGAATGCCGTTTACCGATGGGGCATGGCGGTGAATCCCTTGCCGCCAGATGCCTTGCCCTCGCGCCTGCGGGATACGGTAGATTTCGCGCCGGCGGTCGCGAGCGCGGCGTGGGAAATCGGAACGAGTCTGGGAATCAAGGATCCCCATCCGGCTTATCGTTTGCGCCCGGTTCGAGAATGGAAGACGGATGAGCTGGAGGTGGGCGCAATTCACTCGCTGTGGGGTGACGTAACCTCACTCGCGGCGGGACCGGGCGAATACGACGTGCGGTTTCAGTTTCTGGACGGAAAGGAGGGCTTGGACGTTCACGCCGTACAACTGGTTCGAAGCCGTGCGGACCACCACGAAGCGCCCTTGGCCGCCGACCCATGGAGTACGCATGTCTCCGCATACGCGGACTATTGGCTGTTGCTGCGGCACGACGGCGACGAACCAGTCAATCCCCCCAATTCGCTATTCCTCAAGATGGATGTTTCTCTCCCGCCCTCGAAAGCGGCTGGCGAGCGCCCCACCAGTCACGGTGTGATCCTGTTCGGGAAGTCGTGGCGGGGCAACGATGAGCGGCATTGAACGCCCCCGGGACGCCTTTATTCTTCCATGGCCTTGATTGCGGACACGGGGATTCCCTTGGTGATGGTCGACTCTGAATTGATTTTCAGGGATCCGTATAGGGTTCGAGATACCTGTGCTCCGAAAAGCATGACCGCGGAGGCGATGTAATTCCAGGTCATCAGCGAAACCATCACGCCAATCGACCCGTAAACGTGCCGGTAGTTGAAGAAAGGAAGGAAGACGGTAAAGAGCCAGCGCGCCGTTTCCCAAAGGGTGGCCGTCAGCAACGCTCCGGGAAATGCCTGGCGCAAGCGCATCGGTCGATTCGGCAGGCGCTGAAACACCACCAGGAAGGTCAACAAAGCCACGGCAAACGAACTTACGGCGGTAAGAAAATGATAAATGAGGGAGGCCAGCGCGTGCAGAGAGGGGCCCAGGATGACCTCGAGCCGCTTGCGGAAGTAAAGCTCAACACCCACGAACCCGGCAGCCACCAGGATCAAAAAGCCCACGACAAATGCCATCTCCAACGCCAGCAGGCGGCTCTTCCACCATGTGCGGCCTTGCGGCGCCTCCCAAGCGCGGTTCAGGGCCTTTTCGAGGGGTACGAAGACGCCCGATGAACTCCACAAAAGAAGGAGGAAGGAGAGCAAACCAATTTTCCCGTAGGCCTGGCTAATGCCCACCAGGTTCTGCATGATGATGTCCGTCCGGATGGGCAGATACCGCTGCAAAACTACCGAAAGATGGCCCACCAGCTCGAATCGGCGGATGTACGCGCCGCTCATGCCGAGCAACAATAACAGCAACGGGAAAATGGCCAGCAAACTGTGATAGGCAATGGAGGCAGAGACCAGCAGCGAATCTTCGCGCAAGAAATTCAGCAAGGCTTGGCGAAGCGCATGACGAGCCTTCACCCACCGCCTCTGAAGGATTTGTCTCTTTGCCGTTGAAGCTCTGCTGGACATTTGCCCACAAGGCGAATCCTCGCCGGCCGGTTGCTGCTGCCCCGGCGGACCCTGCCTTGTCGTTAGCTTATACTCGATTTGGTCAGTACTTGGCTACTCCAGACTGCGGAATCGCGGCGGAGGACGCCGGGGTGGGCGGATGGTCGCCGGGTTTCTGATAGGTGACCGATCGCAATGTGCCCGTGATGCTGCCGACGGAGATCATGGCCTTGATCCGTACGGGCAGTTGACGTTGGTCGGCGCTGAACCAAATGAGCATGGTTCCTTTTCTTTTCAGCAGGCCGTTGAAAACCTGGGGCTCCACCCGCAGCGTATCAAACGTGCCCATCGGTGTCTGCACCTTTTCACGAGCTTGTACGTCGACGATGACGCGCCGGGTCTTTGAGCCGTCGTTCACGGGCAATTCGATCGTGTGGCCGACCTCCAGATGCTGGCGCCGGAGGTAATAAAAGGCCGTCACCACATCTTCGACGCAAGGCGGAATGTCAAACTCGGCGTGCTTGGGCGGGGCCTTGGGTTGGTTCAGGTCGCGCTCGTCCAGGATCGCCAGTTTCCGGGTGTAGTCGAAGCTGATCTGGGTATCTTTATGGCGATGTCCCTCATTCACCGTTTTGACCAGCTTGTCCGAGCAGAGGGTTTGCGAGTTGGAAGTGGCGCGGAAAACGTTGTCGACGTCAAAAAGCAGAGAGACAAAGCCCTCCGACCGCGCCGTCGTGG
>JBJKQF010000177.1:0-6662 GCA_046705545.1 Terriglobia bacterium | reverse complement strand
GCAATAGGTGACCGGGCCGCTCTTCAGGTGGCCGACCACGGTGCCGAAGGTGTTCTCCTTGCCCACGGAGCCGGCGATGATGTCCTGAAAGTCCATCTTAATATCCTCGAAGAAATGCTTCGGCAGGTTGGAGCAGTGGAAGATCACGCACTTGTCTGGGTCGTCGCCGTAGTTGTTGTTCCAATCCACAATCGCCGAAGGGGTCTCGGAAGCCAGTTGCAAGGTGTACATGCCGACCATGCCCACCATATCGGTCTCGCAGGCGCTGGGCATCAGGCCGTTGGACATCATGCTGATCTAGGTGCAGGGAACCACTCCGAAGAACTCTTCCATCGGCGTCCAGCATTGCACGGAGGTTCCGGCTAATTCGTTTGCTTGCATCCAGCCGTCTATCACGGTTCCAAACTTCGCCATCTTCATCAGGGAAGCCGCTGGAATTCCCTGGGTTGGAACGTAACCTTGAATGCTCTCGAGCTTCGCCTTGACGGCCGGGTCATCGTCCGGAAGGCGGTTGATGCGTCCGAAGACTTCCGAGAGGTCGAGCGTCTCAACCGTGATTCCGGCGTGCTCCAGCAGTTTTTCACTGAAGCGCACGGTGTTAAAGGCGGCGGGCCGGGCTCCCAAGACACCGACGCGCAGGTTTTTCAGCCCCTTCACCACGCGGCAGGTCGCGGCGAAGTTTTTCAGATCGGCGCGAAAAGCCTCAGAGCTGGGATCGACGGTGTGCTGGCTGGTCAGCGTGTAACGAATGCCGTACTGCCACAAATTGTTGCAGACGGAAATCTTGCCGCAAAAGCTGTCGCGGCGGCTGCCCATCTTCATCTTTCCGGCAACGTCAGGAAAGGCCTGGATCAGAACAGGCACATCGAGCCCCGCCATGCGGAGCGAATTCGCAACGCCTCGTTCATCGCCGAAGTTCGGGAGGGTCACGAGGACGCCGTCAATCTGATCGCGATGCTGGCGGAACAGATCGGCGCACTTGCGGGCCTCATTCAGCGTTTCGACGGCGCCGAATTTCGTGTCTTCGGGACTGAGAGCCACAACGTCATAGCCTTCTTCCTCAAGAACCTTCAGCACTTCCGTCCGGCCGTCACGCGCCAGCACGGCCGGGAAGAAGCCGCGGTTACCAACGATTACTCCCAATGTTGTTTTTTTTGCCACGGTAACGCCTCCTCCGCTTTCTTTTTGCAGTTTCTCCGGGAGCTGTATGGTTCACCGCTCCGGGAGCATGGACCGGGAATTTACTCCTGGCCGTCCTGACCGTAAGTTGAATGATACCGGTTGTACCACTTTTGAATTTCTTTCCGGGGCATCGGCCGGGCTTTGCCTCTCTGCAGCGCCAGGTGGCAGGTCTTGGCCACATCCTCGAGCATCACCGCGGCCTTGAACGCTGCTTTGACGGTCGGCCCAAAGGCGAACACGCCGTGGTTGGCCAGCAGAACCGCCGGAACCCGGCTGCGTTGCATTACTTCGATGATCGCCTCGCCGATATGGTCGCCCTGGTTGTCCACGTAAGGCACGCAGGGAATCTCCTCGCCAAACTCGTCGGCGATCGCCGTCAAATAGACGGGGATTGACTGCCCCAGCATGGCAAAGCTGGTGGCGTAGTTCGAATGGGTGTGAATGACCCCGCCGATGTCCGGACGGTTGCGATAGATGTAAAGGTGATGGGGAAGGTCTACGGAGGGTTTCCAGCGGCCCGCCAGCTTCTTTCCATCGAGATTGGTTACCACCACGTCAGCCGGTTCAAGCTTGTCGTAGTCCATGCCGCTCGGCTTGATGAGAACCTGGCCGCGCGCGCGGTCAACCGCGCTGGCGTTGCCGCTGTGCATGGTGACCAAGCCCGCGCTGTGGATACCGAGGTTCACCTCCCAAACTTCCTGCCGCAATTCCTTTGAAACAACCATGAAGTTCCTGCCCTGAGCGGAGTAAAGATGTCCTTAGTGGGACGCTGCTGACACCAGGCGCTTCAGCTCCTTGAGTCTTTTCATTACGTCGTTGGCTCCGCGGCCAAAGTAGTCGTGGAGCGTTTGGTATTCCTTGAACAACTGCTGGTAAACTTGGTGATTTTTCTTCTGCGGCCGGAAGGTTTTTTTCTGCACCCGCGCCATGCTCTTGGCCGCCTCAAAAATAGTGTCATACCCGCCGTTCGCGCTTCCGGCGGCAACCGCTCCGTGCATGGCGGAGCCCAACGCCGGGCAGGTCAGCAGGGGATCAGCCAGCTTGATTTCGAGGCCCGTCACATCCGCGTAGATCTGCATGAGCAAGGGGTTCCGCTCCGGCAGCCCGCCGCAGGCCACCAGTTCCTTTACGGGAACGCCCTTCGATTCGAAAGCCGTAATAATCTGCCGCGTTCCATAGGCCGTGGATTCGATCAAGGCGCGGTAGATTTCTTCCGTGGTTGTCGCCAGGCTCATCCCGAGCATCAGGCCGGTCAGGTCGACATCCACCAGCACCGAGCGGTTTCCGTTCCACCAGTCGAGCGCCAGAAGGCCGGAGGCTCCCGGGGCGAGCGCCGCCGCCCGCTTCTCCAAAACGGTCTTGAAATCCGACTTCAGCTTGCGGGCTTCCCGATGGATGGATTCCGGAACCGCGTGTTCAAAATACCAGGCAAAAATGTCGCCTACCGCGGACTGGCCGGCTTCAAAGCCCCACAGCCCTGGGACGACCCCGTCGTCTACCACGCCGCACATCCCCTCCACCATCTGCTTCTCGCGTCCGAGCAGGAGGTGGCAGATGGAAGTGCCCATGATCATGACCATGGCGCCGGGTTTTGTGACCGTGCAGGCCGGAACTGAAACGTGCGCATCAACGTTGCCGATGGAGACCGGCGTTCCGGCCTTCAGACCGGTCTTCCGGGCCCACTGCGGCGCGAGCCCGCCCGCTTTGGCTCCCAGGGGAAAATACTCTTCCGCCATCTTGCCGAAAACGTCTCCAAAATCCGGGTGCAAAGCTTCAAAGAAGTCGCGGGAAGGGAAGCCCTGGTTCTTAACCCACATGGCTTTGTAACCGGCCGTGCAGGTTGAGCGCTTTTCTTCTCCCGTCAATTGCCAGACAATCCAGTCCGCTGCCTCTACAAAGCGCTCGGTGGCGGAGTAAATCTTGGAGTCCTCATTCAGAATCTGGAGAAGTTTGGAGAAGAACCACTCGGAGGAGTACTTGCCGCCGTAGAGGCGAATGAAGTTTTCATTCCGCTCGCGTCCAACCTCATTAATACGGTTGGCCTCCGGCTGCGCGGCATGGTGCTTCCAGAGTTTTACCCAGGCGTGAGGGTCCTGGCGGTACTTGGGCAGGAAGCAAAGGGGCGTTCCGTCTTTCAAAGCTGGCAGAGGAGTCGAAGCGGTAAAGTCCGTGCCGATGCCGATCACTTTTTCGGCTTTGACGCGGCTTTCTTTGAGCGCCTTGGGAACGGCCTTTTCAACCACGTACAAGTAGTCGCGGGGATTTTGCAGCGCCCAATCGGGGGGAAGTTTCGCACGACCGCCGGGCAGCCGCTCATCGATCACTCCATCCGGGTAGGGCACAATCGATTGGCCGACAATCTCTCCGTTGCTAACCTTGACCACAACCGCCCGGCCTGATTCGGTTCCGTAATCTATTCCAACGGCAAAAGTGTCTTTCCGCATTGCGGGCTCGTCAACCTTTCTGCCTTGTGTTACCGGGGTTGTTTTCTTGGGACCCTTGGAAAGGAGTTGCCGCGGTTGTGGTTTCTGACACCGCGGCTTTCTTGAAGGTCCCGGCAGGAAAACCCCGCTGGACAATCCTCGCTTCTAGTTGCAACCACCCATCACGAAAATAAGCTCTCCGGATACGGGGAGCAATCATTCATTTTATGAAGCCCTTTAGAATGTATGCCCCCAAAAACCTTGTCAAGTGGAATCCCATTTTTGGCTACCCGGACCTGGGAATACACCCCCGGCAGGCAAGGCCAGTGAGGGCAGATATCGGGCTATGTCCCTTTTCGAACGTAGTGGTCCTCTGGCTGCGCCGGATCACCCGAGCGCCCATGCCGAAATCTGCCCCCGAGGAGGAGAATCGGTGAAATGAAAGATGTGAAAGTCTATCCAGCAACCTGTTCCAGAATGGCAAAATCGCCGGGGTTCCACGCTTGCACAATGACGTAAAACTTGCCGCCGATCTTGTGCAGCACAGCGTTGTGATTATGAACAAAGTTGGCGAGCCCCAGGTCCTCTTTGGGCATGAGGGTGGAAATCAACTTGTCATTTTCCAGGATATAGATCGGAGCTCCCTTGCTCTTGTCCGGCCCTTCCAGGCAGGCGACCACGGCGTATTCCTCCAAGTAGTCGATATCGCAAGGCAGAGAACCGTTCGGCATCTTCAATTGCGAGCGGAAGTGGCCATACTTGGAGAACCGCTCGATGCGCGAATGCGGCCGGTCCGCGATGTCCAAGCGCTTCTCGCCGGGCGGAACCGTGATGGCGTGCGCGGTGCCGAACTGTCCCAGCCCTTCGCCCTTTCCTCCAAAAGCCAAATCCGACCACTCGGCCCGGAAGGGCTTGGTTCCCAGAATCTTCGCGGTCAGCACGTAGTCGAGGTTGGAATATCCCGTCGTGACGTAATACCGGCCGTCCAGATGATCCACGCCCGTGGGGGCAAAATTACCCTGGCCCAGAAAGTAGTCGTTCACGTCCTGATGATCGAAGTCCTGTTCGCCCGTGGGAGCGTCAAGCGTGCCCAGGAGCTTTCCATCCAGAGTCGTGGTATAGATTTTTCCGGCGTTGTTGGCCGCAAAAACCAAAAAAGCCTCTTCCTCGGGCCCTTGCCAAATCGCAGTGCTATGCAGGTTGGCATTCTTCACTTCTTCAGGCGTGTCGATCAGGCTGATCTTCTTGAGGTCTCGGCTGATTTGGAGAATTCCCGCTCCCGGAAGAGCGAAATAGGTCTCGCCCTTTCCCGGCCGATGGTCCACGACAAACCCCCCGTGGGCATTCACGAGAACTTTCTGTGCCGCTTCCGGCAGGTGGTCGGAGGTATAGAGAACCTTGAACTTCATCTTTCCGTGCCCGCTCACAGCGCCTTTGGGAACCGGCTTGGCTCTGGAGGCGGTTTTCTGTGCTCCGCTCCCGGAGGAGCCGGAAGCCGGCGTATGATGATGGGCAAGGAGGGGCGGCCTGTTATAGGGATATTCCATGAGATTCCTTCCTGATGGTTTGGGATTTGCCCGCGCCTGGGCGCCGGCGCTGCCCAGCTTTGATTCCGGGATAAGCCGGACCACCCGGATTGCAGACTCCTTCGTCTGCCCACCCGGCTTTGCGCGCTCTATTGCCGCGCGCCACTACCGGAGGACCGGCGATGCCGCGCGCGAATTTGGTCTTTACCGCTTAAACTCGTAGTGCCTCGTCATCCGATAATCCTGCGCCTGGATTTTAACTCCGGCTTCCCTGAGGGCCCCGTCCGGGACGACGGAAAGCGGCGTGTATTGCGGATGACGCACCACTTTGTACGGGCTGTTGCGCTTGGCGTTATAGCAGCACAGGAAAGCCCGGCGCGGATTCGGAGACTTGTTTTGAGCAGAGCCGTGCAGCAGGTTGCAGTGGAACAAGATTGCGTCGCCGATTTCCAGCTCACAGTAAACATGTTCAAAGGTCTTCATCGCTACTTCCATCCGCTCCGGATCGGTCTCTGCTTGGGTTCCTGCTTTCCCGTGGTCAAGCCGGCCCATGTGGTGAGAACCTTTTAGAACCTCCAGGCAGCCATTTTCCCGCGTGGCGCGATCCACCGCCAGCATGCAGGTAGAAAGCAGCGGAAAGAGGCAGCCGTAGTCATACCAATAACCGTAGTCCTGGTGCCATTCCCACGCTCCGCCGCTATAAGGCTGCTTGATGGCCATCTTGGAGTGCCAGTGGTAAACCTCGCCGTCGAGCAAGCGCTCCATGGTCTTGACCAGTCGTTCCGAGCGCGCGATCAATCCATAGAGATCGTCGCCCGTACCTTGCCAGATCGCCATCCGGGCGGTTCCTCCAACCTTGTCCTTCACCTCATAGGCGGCCTCGGCCAAGTTGCGATCCACCTCCACGGCTTCCCGCAGGAGTTTCATTTCTTCTTCGTCGAAAAGCGAGCGCACGATGATGTAACCCTCTTCATGGTAGCGCTTTAACTCTTCATCACTGATTCGGTAGGCAGCCATGCGTGCTCCCTCCTGGGGGGACGCGGGCCGGTCGGCCCGCCCCGGTTCATTGCGTTGGGTTCTACGATTTTTGATCCAGGCTCCGCGCGCTTTGATCCTCGGAAGGATTCAGCCAGGCGACTTCCGCCTGGGAATCGGTGAAGCGGCGCAGTCCGGCTTGCTTGATTGCCGAGTCTGGCACCTTCGCAAGCGGTGTGTAGCGTGGATGATGCGATTCCTTGTAAGGGTCATTGCGAGCCGGGTTGTAGCAGCAGATCATGGCCCAGCGGGGCTTCTCGGACCGGTTCTGGTCGGAGCGGTGCAGGAGGTTGCAATGGAAAAAGAGCGTGTCGCCGGGTTGCATCTCCACGTAAACCAGCTCCAGGCGTTTCATGGCTTCATTGACGCGCTCCATGTCGGCGCCCGCCTGCTGGCCGGTCAGCTTGTGGTCAATCCGGTTCAAATGGTGCGAGCCTCGCAGGACCTGCATGCAGCCGTTTTGGCGCGTCGCCGGGTCAAGCGCGATAAAGGCGCT
>JBJKQF010000176.1:0-4460 GCA_046705545.1 Terriglobia bacterium | reverse complement strand
TTGTCCTTCCTCATGATACCGTCCGGCAACGCCGCGACGGCAAACGGGTGGACGTTTCCATCACAGCCTCTCCCATTCGGGACGCCGCCGGCCAAGTTACCGGCGTTTCCGTGACAGCCCGCGACATTACCCGGCTTAAACAGGCGGAGGAGGCGCGCGCCCGCCTGGCCCTCGCCGTAGAACATACCGCAGAGAGCGTTGTCATCACGGAAACCGACGGATCGATCCAATACGTGAACCCCGCATTCGAACGGATTACCGGCTACCGCCGGGAAGAGGCAGTGGGCCAAACTCCGCGCATGTTAAACAGCGGCAAGCAGGCCCCGGAGTTTTACCGGGCGCTCTGGGAGACTCTGAAACGCGGAAAAACCTGGACGGGAGTTTTCATTAACAAACGAAAGGACGGAACGCTCTACGAAGCCGAAGCGGTCATCTCCCCGGTGCGCGATCAGGACGGGCGGACCATCAATTATGTAGGAGTCGAGCGCGATGTGACCCGCGAGAGGCAGCTCGAAGAGCAGCTTCGCCAGTCCCAGAAGATGGAGGCCATCGGGCAACTGGCCGGCGGGATCGCGCACGACTTTAATAATCTCCTGACAATCATTCGGGGTTACAGCCAACTGCTCTTTGAAGACTTAGCCGCGGACGATCCCCGAAAGTTAAAGATCGTGGAGATCAATAACGCGGCGGACCGCGCCGTCTCCCTCACCCAGCAACTCCTGGCCTTCGGCCGCCGGCAAGTCCTGGTATCCGAGGTCACCGACTTGAATGAGGTGCTCACGAGTACCGAGAATAAGCTGCGCCGCCTGATCGGCGAGGATATTGAACTCGTCATCGTCCAAGGGAAAGGGCCCGGATGCGTGCGGGTCGATCGGGGACAAATCGAGCAGGTCATCATGAACTTGGTCGCAAACGCGCGCGACGCCATGCCGCAAGGAGGCCGCGTCACCCTTGAGGTTTCAAACATTGTCCTCGACGCTTCCCATGCCGCCGTGCACCCTGAAATCAAGCTGGGCCCTTACGTGATGCTGGCGGTTCGCGACACAGGCCCTGGAATCACTCCAGAGATCACGGAACATCTCTTTGAGCCTTTTTTCACCACCAAGGAGAAAGGCAAGGGAACGGGCCTGGGACTTTCAACCGTCTACGGAATTGTGCGGCAGAGCGAAGGCTGCGTTTGCGCCAGTAGCGAGCCCGGCCAGGGAGCGGTCTTCACGGTTTGCCTGCCTCAAGTGCGCCAGCAAGCTGCGCCGCGCAAGCAGCAGGCGAAAGGGGCCCGAGCGCCTCGCAGCGGCTATGAAACCATCCTGCTGGTGGAGGATGAAGAAGCCCTTCGCTCACTCGTCAAGGACGTTCTGGAAGGGTTGGGATACACCATTCTCGCGGCGAGCCGCGCCGACGAGGCCATTGCCCTTTGCAAGCAGCACCCGGCGCCGATTCCCTTGCTGCTCACTGACGTGGTGATGCCGGGAATGAGCGGGCGAGAACTTGCCGACCACCTGAAGTTTCTCTATCCAGGCATGAAGATGCTCTATATGTCCGGCTACACGGACGATTCCCTTCTGCGCCGAGGCGTCCTGGGGCCGGAAGCGGCGTTCCTGAGCAAACCTTTCACGCCCCAGGCGATTGCGTGCAAGGTTCGCGAGGTTTTGGACCGCCCCGCTGACCCCGTGAAGTGAGCCGCCCTTTCCGGGATTTTCACGCCCGCAGTATTCTGTCTCTATTCCTGGTGCCGGTGGAGATGAGGGTGAGAGTGGATTTCGCCTGACTTATGCACGTGCAGATGGGAGTGCAGCAGGTTCGTGCTCTTCAGCAGCGGCAAGTCACCCAGGATTTGTGACGGCGTGCCACCGGCCACAATAGTTCCTTCGTGGAAGACAAAGCAATCGTCCGCAATGTCTTCCGCAATGTCCAGATCGTGCGTGGTGGTCACGATGGTCTTGCCTGCGCCCCTGGCTCTCACCAGGAAATCAATCATGTGGCTTTCGCTCTTAGGGTCCAACGCCGCCGTGGGCTCGTCGAGCAGAAGGATCTCCGGGTCCAAGATCAGCACGGACGCAAGAGCCACGCGTTTCTTCTCCCCCATGGAAAGATGGTGCGGCGAGCGCTCCTTAAGGTGGGTAATTTCCATCATCTCGAGAATCACGGAAATTCTCCGGCGGACTTCCTCGTGCGGCCAGCGAAGCTGCAGCGGCCCAAAGGCGACCTCGTCAAAGACCGTGGGAGAAAAGAGCTGCACGTCAGGATTCTGGAAGACCAGTCCCACCCGCCGCCGGAATTCGAGGCCGAATCCATCGCTTTCCAGGCGCTGCTCGGTAAGCGGCTGCCCGCAGAAATCGATCTCGCCTGCATCCGGAAAGCAGAGAGCGTTCAAGATGCGTAGCAGAGTCGACTTGCCGGAGCCGTTCGCGCCCAGAAGCACAACCCTGCGGCCCGCCTCTACCCTCAGGCTAAGGTTGTCCAGCGCCTTAACCTCGCGGTAGCAGTATGAAATGCCGCGGACGTCGTAGACCGCTGCCTTATTTCCACTGTTTGAGTTCGCCGCGTTCATCGTCCCCACCAGAAAGCCGCCGCGGAAACAAGAGCAAATCCCGCCAGCATCAGCCAGTCGAGCCGCCGCACTCGCGCCTCGTCCAGGAGATAAACATCCCCGCGAAAACCGCGCGACTGCATGGCCAGGTAAACCTCCGAGCTCAGATCAAATGTTTTCGACATCAGAACTCCCGCGCTGGATGCCGCCACACGCCGCCGTTCCTTCCCGCTCAATTCTCCCACCATGCGGCTACGCCGCGACTCGAACATCTCATGAGCGCTTTGCAGCACCAGAAAGACGTAGCGGTAGGTCATTCCCAAGATCGTCACCAGCACCGCCGGCACGCGCAGCACACGCAGGGCTTTCAGCACGTGATTCCAGCGCGTGGTCATCACCAGCAGCACGCACAAGGTTGCGGCGGTCTCCACCCTCAATATAAGAAAGGCCGCGCTCTCCAATCCTTGCGCGGTAACCGTCCACCCCAGCCATGGCAGTTGATAGACTGCGCGGCCCGGAGTCACAAACGGCGCAGGGAAAGCGATCACTCCCGTGAATAACAACACCGCGATCCATACCCGCTTCATCAGTACGCGGAACGGCACCCGCGAAAGCGCCGCCAGAAGCACGGCCACCGCGAAAAGCGCTGCCAAAACGGTGAGACGCCGGGACGCCGCAGCCGGCAAGATTAGCGCCAGGAGCCCCAGGAGCTTGACTCGCGCGTCAAGCCGCTGCAACAGGCCGTCCGCCCGCGCAACTTCCTCCGCGTAGAAGGCGTGCTCCAGCGCATCCACAAAACCCGCCGTGGTGCGCTCCAAAAAGCCATGGGTGCGATGGGAATGAATGCGTTCTCTCACGTTTCTTCGGCCCGCGTCCCGGCGCCGCCCACATTGCGGCGCAGCCTGGCCGAGAGCCAACTGACGAGGGTTGCCAGCAGGATAATGATGCCGGTGCCGAACATAGCCGAAAGCAGATAGCCAAACGCTGGCTTGCGCACGAACGAGGGCGAGTAATCGGGGAAAGGCGCCGTCCAGACCGTGGAGAGCCGCTGCAAGCCGCTGGGCGCCTGCGCGGGAGGAGCGACGTTCTGCGAAGCTCTGGCGATCTCCTGGCGCGCCGCCGCCCCTGAAAAGTCCTGCACGCCCCACTCACCCCAGGCCTTCCCGGCCGCAAGCAGACCCAGCGGCGTGAGCACCAAAAGCAGCGCCACCGCCGTCCAAAGCGGCCTTGCCGCCCTCCAACCGCCCACAGCCGCTCCGGCGGGTTCCTCCTGTCCGAGCGCCGAACCCGGAGCCGTAAAACTCAGCAAGGATGGGTTGGCTTTTTGCAGATAAGCCACCACGCCGCCGGAGATCACAAGCTCCGCCAGCCCGGCAAAGGTCAGGTGGCCGATGATGATGGCGGGAACCGCAATGCCCAGCGGATAGGGGGCATAGAGAGGCGCTCCCGTGGCGCCCCTGAAGAAATGCGGTTGCAGGCCCAATTCAATTGAGGCACACAGCGCCGCCGCGTTGATCGCAAAATAACCGCTCAAAGCTGCCGCCAGCACACGCCGGGAAGAAGTGATCGCGGAGCGCCCTGCCAACACCCGGTAAGCCAGGTACGCCACCAGAGAACCCACAATGGCCATATTGAAGCAATTCGCCCCCAGGGTCGTGATGCCTCCATCCCCAAAGAAAACCGCCTGGATAAACAGGGCCGTCGAGAGAGCGATCATTGAAACCCAGGGGCCCAGAACGATGCTGGCGATTCCGACTCCCAGGGGGTGGGCCGTGGTGCCGCCGGGGATCGGAATGTTGAACATCATAATTACAAAGGAGAAGGCTGCAAAAACCGAGATCAGCGGCACCAGGCGCGTCAGCAGGACCTTGCGGGTCTTGCGCAGAGCGACATACCAGAAGGGCGCGGCGCTTCCGTAGAGGACCGCGCA
>JBJKQF010000175.1:0-9722 GCA_046705545.1 Terriglobia bacterium | reverse complement strand
CTTCTTCCACGCTTCAACCGCCAGACGCGCTTCTTCGCTCAGCTCTTCATCGGCGTCCAGGCTCAAAATCCAGTCGTGCGTGGCAATGACGCTGGCAAAATTCTTCTGCGCCGCAAAGCCTTCCCACGGATGCACGACTACCCGCGCGCCCTGTTCGGCCGCGATGCGCGCGGTTTCATCCGTTGAGCCTGAATCGACCACCAGAATTTCATCCGCGCAGCTGAGCGAGAGGATGGCTCGGGCGATGTGCTCGGCTTCGTTGCGCGTGATGATGGTGGCGGAGATGGGTGGCATAGGAAGGCGCTCCAAAGAATCTAGAGCGCAGATTATCGCGCGGTTATTTACTGCAATCAGAGCGGTTTCGATCTGCCGCAGCCGGTTCCCTGGGAGCTCGGAAGGCGCTCACCGGCCCGCCTGACTGCTTGCCGCAAAGCACTCGCGGTACTTTTCCGGCAGAGCCCGCGGCTTCCCTTCGCGGTCCACGATCACGTGCGTGGTCTCGCCCTCTGCCAGCAACTGGTGGTCGTTCGAACGGCGAACTTCATACCCGAAGATCAAGACCCGCTTGCGCATTTCGCGCAGGCAGGTACGCACTTCAATCTCATCGTCGTAATGCGCGGAAGCCTTATAGCGGCAACTGGCTTCCGCCACGATGATACAAAGGCCGTCCTGCTGCTCCATATCGCGATATTCGAATCCGTGCTGGCGGCAGAACTCGCTGCGCCCGATTTCAAACCAGACCAGATAGTTGGCGTAATACACCACGCCCATCTGGTCGGTTTCTGCGTATCGAACGCGGAACGTGGTGGAAGCCCAATCATTGGAAGGTTCTGTATGCATTTTCAATCGCGCCTGATCAAGCTGATGTTTACTGCGCCGTCGAATCGCCTTTGCACCATTGCCGCACCGTGTCGCCGGGTAGGACGCCCGGACAGGGCCTTCACCACAAACGATTTCCTGCCTCATCGAACGGGGCGTGCAAGACTTGCTCCGCCAAACGGCAGAAGGCGGTATAGACCGGGTCCCCAAAGTGCCGCAGGCTTAGATCGCCAGCCAGGTGCAGGGAAGCGTCAGGACTCTTTCCTTCCCACAGACTCTTGAAGAACCCTTCCGCGTTTGGCCAAGTGAAAGTCAAGTCAGGAGCGCGAGCCGGGCGGCGGTCAAATTGCACTTTGCCGCGGTCGATTGTGACCGTCCATTCAAATCCCCAGTCTTCGAGCGCCCACAGAGTAATCACGCGGGCCTCCCGGATGTGCTGCCGCACCGTACGGTCCCGCCCCACCAGGACAAAAGCCCGTTGAAGCACCCGCCGCGCCGCCCGCTTGGAGATCTCCGGAGGCGGTAAGGCTTCCCCCGCGGGCGTGATTTCAGCGTCCGGAGGGCTCTCCGGTGCGTCCATCGCCTGCTTTCTGGCTGTTTCGGAAAGATTGTTCATTAGTCTTGCCGCTCAAGGGGCGGGGGAAAGTTGCCCCGCCTTCCGAGCCATCGTAAGCTGCCGGGCGGCGAGTTGTCAAAGCGGCTGAGGATTGAAAATCCCCCTGCGGCTTATTCCTGGCAAGCTTCTGCCTGCAATGCACATCTGTTATATTAGGGCTGCAAGCCCAACTATGAGTGAAACTCTCCAAAGAGAATCTTCCCCGGCGGCTAAAGATGAAGGCCTGCTGCGCGGTTTCTGGTATCCCGCGCTGCGCAGCTCTGCGGTGCGCGGCAGAAAGTTGCGTTGCGCCATGCTGCTGGGAATTCCTCTGGTGGTAGGGCGGAACGATCGGGGGGAAGCCTTTGCTCTGCGTGACGCCTGTCCGCATCGCGGCATGCCGCTTTCCGAGGGCTGCTTTGACGGCTCGGGCATCGAGTGTTCCTACCACGGCTGGGTGTTTGACGCCAAGAGCGGGCAGTGCCGCGCGGTGCCGTCGCTGACAGAGCGCGACAAGCTGAAAGTGGAGCGCGTCTATGCCGGCAGCTTCCCTTGCGAGGAGCAGGACGGATACTTCTGGGTTTATATTCCCGACCCCGAAGGTCGCAATGCGGAAGTCCCTGAGGCGCCGCGCCTGCCCACTTTCAGCCCTGAGTATCGCCTCGAGCACCTGGAAGCGGAATTGCCCTGCCACGTGGATCACGGCATCATCGGGCTGATGGACCCGGCCCACGGGCCCTTTGTGCACCAGGCATGGTGGTGGCGGAAGCGCTCGAGCATTCACGAGAAAGAAAAAATCTTCGAGCCGGTGCCCAACGGCTTCCGGATTCGCAGTCATTCGCCTTCTTCAAACAGCGCCGCCTACAAGCTCCTGGGTGTTTATGGCGAACCCATCACCACCACCATCCAGTTTGTGCTGCCCAACATGCGCTTTGAAGAGATTCACTGCGGCAAGTACTGGTTCTCCAGCCGCACCACCGTCACGCCCATCACCGCGGCGCGCTGCCGCATTGATGTCTGTGCGGCTTGGAACGCCTTTCGCCGCGTGCCTTTTATGCCGGCGATCCTGCGCTTTTTTGGAAACCGATTCGTGGGCCAAGACCAGCGCACCATGGAGAAACAGGCTCTGGGGCTGAAGCATAATCCGCCGCTCATGCTGATCGACGACGCCGATCGCCCAGCCAAGTGGTACTTCCAACTTAAGGCCGCGCTGCTCGAGGAGCGCAAGACCGGGCAAGCCCCGCCCCACCCCATCGATGGCCCTACCACGCTCCGCTGGCGGAGTTGACTGATACCTGGATTTTTGAGGGATACATTGCGCACTGAAATTGAGGGGCCCTTATGCTTCGTCTAAGAAAGTATCTCGATTCCAAATGTATCTTTTTCGCCGCCATGATGTTGTTGGCGGGTACGTATGGAATCGCCCAAGCCGAAAGTGACCCCCATCGTCCCGCGTGTCGCACTGCTCACTGCCGCCAGATCGAAGCCTTTCTGAAGGCTCATTATTGCGGCGAATCGCCATATGGCAACGGGCCTGAGAATGGTTGTCAGATCAAGATACCGAAGAAGCCTCGACCTAGTATTGACGTCATGGCGGACATCAACTGTGATTGGGTTGACAGCGAAGGGCTAAGTCGATGCCGCCAGCTGGGACAGCCCTCGGAACGCGTTCGCGGAATTCTAATCCGGAACATGCAGCGGCTTGGCCTGCCATCGACACTCGATGGACAAATCTACTTTAATGTTTGGCGAGCGCAGACATTTGGGTTGCTTGCACAGGCTTACTACTCGCGAGTTACCGGATCTGATCTATACATATGCCAGGTGATTCTGGTGATTGACAAGAAGTCTCGAGTGCTCGTTTTGCGGAAAGTCCCGTTCCAGAAGACTGACGCCGACGTTCCCACGCTGACACTTTGGGACTTTGTAGATTTGGTGGATGTAGATTCCGACGGCCGCCTGGATATTGTATTGGAAGGCGACGCGTATGAGAACCATTGGCTCGAAGTTATCCAGTTGCAGGATGGTTCCGCAAAGATGATTTTTTCCGGTCTTGGTTATTATCTCTAAATGGGAACACGCAAGACCGGCCAGCCCCACCCCACCCCATCGATGGCCCTACCACGTTGCGCTGGAGAAGTTAGGCGCGTGCGCAAGTAACATGCCTTTAAAAGGCTTTTCAGTCCCGAAAACTGCTATTAGGGGGAATTCCAGGATCGAGCCTCAGGCGGATGCGTTTGGCAGTGAGTGTCCCTTCCAAGCCGTAACACGGCCCCAATGACAGTTCGTAGCCCTGTGCCGTTTGTATCAAGTCGAGGCCGCTAATTACGTTTTGCGAACTGAAGTCGTTCAAATCAAGGCCGGTTATCTCCTCTAAGACAAAGCTGACAATGACATGCTTCGTGCAAATGAAATGGCCTCGGTTGTCCACGCGATCGGTTGTTTCCCACGCATGGATTCGAACAACTGAGCAGCCACTGCGGTCAAGTCTCATGTCGAGCACTTCGGCGTCGTGAAAAGAAGGCCAATACCCGAACCACTTGATCAGTTCTGCCGCGCCTGGTATCTCGTCGGTAACTTCAAGCATTCTGTCTCCGCATTTTACTAAAGATCACTAGCACTTCATGCCGAATACTCGCGGCGGAGCTTGCGGGTGGCTTCGGCCAGAGATTCAACCGCCGCGGAGGTGACGCCCGTTTCGGCGCCGCGTCTGGTGAGGGCTGCGGCGAGCGTCTCGGTGGCGATATTTCCTACATGCTCGTCGCCAGAGAACGGGCAATCGCCCAGGCCTGTGAGTGCGGTGTCAAAGCGGCGGCAACCGGCCTCGTAGGCGGCCAGGATTTTTTCTTCCGCACCCTCCGGGCGGCTGTGGAGATGCACGCCTAACTCGACGCCTGGCGCGGTCTCCTGGACGACCTTGAAAAGCTCGCCCACCGCCTTGGCGTCTGCGCTGCCCGTGGTGTCAGCCAGAGAGATGCTACCCGCGCCAATTTCCTTCAGCCACTCTGCCGCTTCCGTCACGACCTCGGGCGCCCATGGCTCATCGAAAGGATTGCCGAAGGCCATAGAAATAGAAACGGCCAAGGATTTTCCGGAGTCGCGCGCCGCTTGGCTGATCTTTTCCACTAGGGCGCGGGACTGGCCGAGCGAGAGGTTGGCGTTCTGGCGGCGGAAGTTGGCGGAGACGGAATAGGGGTATCCCAGCGTTGTGACGCCCGGCGTTTTCAGAGCGCGCTCCAATCCTTCCGCGTCAACGATCACGCTGATAATTTCCGGGGTGCTCCCGGTTTCCGGCGGAGCGGCGCCTCCCGATGATTTCCCGTTGGAATGTCCCCGAACCACTCCAGCATCGCGCAGCTTGGCCATCACCGCTTCGCTATCCGCCATCTGCGGGACGCGCTCAGGAGCGATAAAGCTTACCGCGTCCAGATGCCGGAACCCCGCCGCGATCAGCTTGCTGAGATATTCCGCCTTGGCTTCCACGGGAATGATTTTTTGCAGGCCCTGCCAGGCGTCGCGCGGGCATTCAATGATTTTGACTTTTTCCATTCATCCTTTCCTTTTGCCGGTTTGATTGCCAAGCGCAATTTTTACGCCTGCGGCTTGGCCCTCCACCGGAGTACAACGGCAATCAGCACAAAGATCAAGGCGACCCAGCACATCAGGCTCGCGAACAAGGCGGAGTCGCGCACGGCATACCCCCCGAAGGGGACGCTGTAGAAATGTCCCACGCCTCTTGCCCGGGCGATTTCAATCCCCGTAAAGAGGTACGCCAGGGCGCCGATGGGCAGCGCAAGGAAGAAGGTTCCCACCCACTGGCGCACCCTACGCCCGCGCGCCTGTGGTTTGGCGCTCCGGAGCAAATACCCGCCGGCGACCAACAGCAACAACAGAATTGCTCCCAGAGGGTCCATAGCATCCCATCCCTCGGGCAAAGAGTCTTCGCTCCAATTCCCGGTGCGCGGGCCTTGAGGCTGGGGTTTGAGATTTCAGCCCATGCGGCCCAAGGCCCTGGTATTTATCGCTGTGAAGTTTCGCCCTTTTTGACGCTGGAGGTAAACTCTGCTGATTTGCCCCGTGGAATCGTCAACGCCGTCCAATGATCTCCGGCAAAGTGCTTGGCCAGATAGACGATCTGCCCCACGTGAAACGAGTAGTGGGCGACTTGGCGGTTGATCGCTTGCATCACAGAATGCGGCTCCGTGCGGATTCTCACTGTCTGCGTTAGGTCGGCGTCGGACAAGGTCGCAAGGGCGTCAAAGACGTATTTCCAGCCGGTCTCCCGCAGAGCCAGGATTTCCGCTCGGTCGCCCGGCGGTGTTTCAAATTCCGTATCGCGGTTCCGGTCCGGCTTCTCTCCGTCCTCGGTCAGGAAATCCCTCCAGCGCGAGCGCATGTTGCCTGCCAGATGCTTCACAATGATTGCAATCGAGTTCGATTCAGCATCCAGCGTCGCGCCGAGTTTTTCATCCGGGACCTGCTCCATCGCCCGCTCCGCCAGCCGCTTGTAGTACTGGAGGAGGTCGGTGGAGTCTTTCAGATAGGAGGTTGTGAACTCATGCGTCATGATGTTTTCCGTTCGCCTTGCCGGCAACGTCTGGCTTCCACAAGCGCCGTTTGCCCGTGCAGCTAAGCGGTTTGCTTCGCATGGCTGCGAATAAATTCCACAATCATTTCCGTGGATACGCCCGGCTGGAATACCGCGGAGACTCCCGCATCTTTCAGCTTGGGAATATCTTCATCCGGTATGATGCCGCCCACGATAACCAGAACATCCTGCATACCCTCGGATCGGAGCAACTGGCAGATCCTCGGAACGATGGTATTGTGCGCGCCGGAGAGGATGGAGATCCCCACCGCGTCCACGTCCTCCTGGAGCGCGGCGCTTGCAATCTGCTCCGGAGTTTGGCGAAGTCCCGTGTAGATCACTTCCATCCCGGCATCGCGCAACGCGCGCGCCACAATCTTAGCTCCCCGGTCGTGGCCGTCTAGCCCAGGTTTGGCCACTAAAACTCGTATGCGTCGATCAGGCATCATTCCACGTTTTCAGCGCCGGGGTGCATCTTGTCCCGGCGATCTCCTTGTTGCGTTCTCATTCTTGAAGCACGGCGAGAGAACGGGTGTCGCATTCTGGCTCTATCGAAACACAGGCTCCTCGTAAGTTCCGAACACTCGCCGCAGAACGTCGCACATCTCGCCTAGTGTCGCGTAAGCGCGGACGCATTCCAAAATATAAGGCATCAGGTTCTGGTCTGTTGAAGCTGCGCTGCCCAGCGCTTCGAGGCGAGAGCGCACCCGCGTATTATCGCGCATTTTCTTCAATTCGACCAACTTCTGCCGCTGATGCTTGGCAACATCCTCATGGATCACCAGAAGTTCCACCGGCGGTTTTTTCTCTGAAGTGAAGGCATTGACGCCCACAATGGTTTTCTTCTGATTCTCCACGGCTTTTTGGTAGGCGTACGCAGATTCGTGAATCTCCTTTTGAGGAAAACCCTTTTCAATGGCTGAGACCATGCCGCCCAGGGCGTCGATCTTGTCGAAGTATTCGTAGCAGGCGCGCTCGGTTTCCAAAGTGAGCTTTTCGAGATAGTACGAGCCCGCCAAAGGATCAACGCTCTTGGCCACGCCGCTTTCGTGCGCAATCACCTGTTGGGTGCGCAGAGCCAAGGTCGCGGCCTGCTCCGTGGGCAGCGCCCAAGCCTCGTCCAGGGCGTTAGTGTGCAAGGACTGGGAACCGCCTAGAACGCCCGCCAGGGCCTGAATGGCCGTGCGCACCACGTTGTTGTAGGGTTGCTGGGCGGTGAGCGAGCACCCTGCCGTTTGAGTGTGGAAGCGGCACCGCCAGGAGCGGGGATCTTGCGCGCTGAAGCGCTCCCGCATGACGCGCGCCCAGACCTTGCGCGCGGCGCGAAACTTGGCGACCTCTTCGAACAGATCGTTATGGGAGTTGAAAAAGAAGCTGAGGCGCGGCGCAAAGTCGTCCACGGCAAGCCCTGCGCGCCGGACCCACTCGACGTATTCGATGCCATCCCGCAGCGTGAAGGCCAGCTCCTGCACGGCCGTCGAGCCGGCCTCACGGATGTGATAGCCGCTAATGGAAATGGGATTCCAGCGTGGCGTTTCACGCGCGCCGAACACAATCGAGTCCACCACCAGGCGCATCGAGGGCTCGGGGGGAAAGATAAATTCTTTCTGGGCGATGTATTCCTTCAGGATGTCGTTCTGCGTGGTGCCGGAAATCTTCTTCCAGTCCGCTCCGTTCTTCTCCGCCGCCACCAGGTACATGGCCCAGATCATTGCAGCCGGGGAATTGATGGTCATCGAGGTCGTGACCTGTTCGAGCGGCAGGCCAGCCAGCAGGGTTTCCATATCCGCCAGGGAAGAAACCGCTACGCCGCACTTGCCCACCTCTCCTTCCGCCATCGAATGGTCCGCGTCGTAGCCCATCAGGGTGGGTAAATCAAAGGCGATGGAGAGGCCCGTCTGCCCTTGCGCAAGAAGATATTGCAGTCGGCGGTTGGTGTCTTCAGGGCTGCCAAAACCAGAAAACTGCCGCATCGTCCAGAGCTTTCCGCGATACATGGTGCGGTGGATTCCGCGCGTAAAAGGGAATTCGCCGGGATCACCAAGGTCTTGCGTGTAGACAAAATCCCGAAGATCTTCCTCCGTGTAGAGCCTCTCGACCGGAACTCCCGAGAGGGTCGTGAACTTTTCCTCACGGCCGGGGACGTTTTTTGCCCCGGGCTTTTCGCCTGGTTTGGGAGTCTTTTGCATTGCAGCCACTTGCGGAAATCAGGCCCCATCGTATGCCACGGCAAAAGCGGAAGTCAAACCTGGGCGCCTCCCCGCGCGCGTGGCAGTGGCTCCCAGTTTGGTTGCGCTTTCGGCTGCATTCTCTTCCTGGATCAGAAAGAGCGCTATGGCTAGCGTGACGCGGGTGGGGCATGGCTCTCATTAGCAGCTGTGGTATAATCCGTTTCCCTTCACCGTGCACCAAAACTCGGGCACTCCAGAAGAAATCGTCCGATGATACGAGCAATCGGAGAGACACTCCCGATCATCACCGGAATCATGATCAGTCCCGTACCCATTGCCGGGCTGATCGTGGTCCTCACCTCGAAGAGAGGGCCGATCAAGTCGGTCGCCTTTGGCCTGGGTTTTTTCGCCGCGCTCTGGCTGCCGACGTTTTTACTGGCCTGGGGTGGGCAGAAGATAATTGCCGTTTCCGGCAGTGGCAGCGTATTGCCAATGTGGGGCAATCGCATTTATGCGGGAGTGGGAGTACTCCTGCTCGCTCTGGGGTGTTGGGTGTTTATTAAGCATTCCAGCAAGATGGCTTCGTCCACGGAACCCAAGTGGTTAAAGACCATTGATTCTGCGTCCATGTTGATGGTATTCGGATTTGGGAGCTTACTTGTCTACTTGAACCCCAAGAACCTCCCGCTCGTCATTTCTGCCGCGGTCGATTACGCTCAGGCAAGTCTCAGCACAGCTCAGCTCGCCACCGTGGTCACGGTGTTCGCCGTTATGGGATCGCTGCTGATTTTTCTGCCAATTGTGCTTGCACATCTTGCACGCAAGTCTTCAGCGAGGCTCTTTGATAAGATGCGCCCTTGGCTTATAGCCCACAACAAGGTCATCCTCGCAGTTATCTGCGTGGTCGTGGGCGTGGCTATGCTGGGCAAGGCTTTCGCGGTCCTAGTCTAACCAGCGACTCGCCATTGCGTTTTCCTCTCGCTCTAGTACCGAAGTTGGTGCACTCACCTCTGTAAACGCATTATTCCAGGGAACCCAAAACTTGGGCAGCTTAACGTCAAGCTGGGAGAGTATGTCTGCATTTGAGAATTGGAGAGCTGGTCCTGTTTGGGCGTCCTGAGGCGTGTATAATGGCAGCCGGGCAAGCCGGAAGACAGACGCTGCTTCCCGCCAGCCGTACGAAATTTTGAGGCGCGGTGCTTAGCGCCCAAGTTTTGACCCAATGCGCCCTAAGACGGCGGGGTTTCAGGCTTGGCCATGAATATAGTAAACTGAAAACAAGTAAGTTATTTATGTCGGGGCGTGGCGCAGCCTGGTAGCGCGCTTGCCTTGGGCGCAAGAGGCCCCCGGTTCGAATCCGGGCGCCCCGACCATTTAATCAGCAATTTGCCTTACTCCCAAAGCTCCAAGGAGCAACCTTCTTCGGGGGCATCAGGGTTGATGTCGGGCAGCCTATTGGGCTGGTTTAGAAATCGGTAGCCCCTGCGACCCCGCATAGAAGACGATCAGCACCGCGGGTTTATCACCCGTGAAACCTCGGTGAACGACT
>JBJKQF010000174.1:0-37169 GCA_046705545.1 Terriglobia bacterium | reverse complement strand
TGGCCTTTCTTGAGACAAATCTACTCCCTGATCTTCCTGTTCGCAGCGAGCGCCCTGCCTTGTTTGGCCGCCACGACAAATGCTTGCCCGGCGGGCACGCCGGTGGAAACCTTCAGGTTCCTGCTGGAACCGGCACACGGCGGACCGCCGCTTCCTGTGAGCGTAGTTAACCAAATCGAAGCGGGCGAAAAGCTGAAATACGAGCCCCTGAAGACCGCCGGCAAGGTGAAGAACAAGCATAAAGATAAGAAAAAGGGCAAAATCGCCGTACTGCTGGTTCCGGCGGCCGGAGCGCCGGGGGAACTCAAGGTGCTCGATCCGCATCCGGCCAATGCCAGCGCGGAGTGGAGGGTTCCTTCCCGCACTTCCATTGTCGGAGTGGTTTACGGCCCGCAAGGTCTGGACGTCAACAAGGTAACTTCACTGGTGAACCACAACCGGGACCTGATCCCCCAGCTGGCGGATTACGCCCAGAAAGCCACCACCGTGGAGGCGCTGGTCCAGACGCTTTCGCAATACGAGCAATCTCCTCCGGCCAGCCGCGACCTCAACGCGGTGCTGAGCGGATTTTCTTCCCAATACAACGTGGCGCTGCCTCAAATCAATTCTTCGACTCCGGCGGATCAGCAGGCGGCCTCGCTGATGCATGCGGTTGTTCCCGCGGTTTCCTCCTACAATCCGCTGGCACCCTCGCAGTCCGGCGCCCTGCAGCAGTCGGCCGGAGTGGCGGCCTGGGTGGCAGCATTGTTTTTGGGCAGCACACCCGTGGGCCTGGCGGCCGGGGGCGCCACGCTCTTCCAGAACATGCGGACGATGCTGTTCCCCGGTACCGACTTCCGCGCCGCCTTTGCGGAACCTGACGGCACAAACGGCATGCGGCTGTGCACAACGTCGCAGCCGGCGAAATCGCGGAACCGCCCGGCCTACCTGTGGGTATTGCGGGTTCCTGACGCCAAAGCGCCCAAAGCCTCCTTGCCGGAGACGCAATACGTGCCGGCCGGCTGGAAGTCTGACATCAAAGTGACCTGCTCCACCCGGGCTCAGTTGAAGATTCTTCCCCGCGCCAGGGATTGGCAATTGGTTTCTGCCACCCACCGTGCCTCCGTCCCTGTAACGATCACCGCCGGACCTTCCGTGGATACGCTCTCGCTGGACCTCGCAAAATCGAAACTGCCGCCGGGAGAATATCACCTGGCCGCAAAATGGGACTGGACGCCGCTTGCGGTGGCCGGGACCGTGCAAGTAAAAGACTTTGGGGACCTGACAACCGCTAAGGTCACTCCTGATTCCTCCGACCTCCTGATTGAAGGAAGCGGGCCGGTCGAAGTGAAACTGGCCGGCGCCGATTTCGAGTTTGTCAAGAAAGTGGCCATCGTAAAGTCAGGCCATCAAGACGCGACATCGAAAGACCTGACCTTCACCCTTTCGTCCAGAAACAAAAACGGCGAGCAGACCGGGTTGCAAACCAAAGTGGATACCAGCGCGCTGGGGCCGGGTTCTTACCTGTTGATGCTGACGCAAGCCAACGGACAAATCCAGGACGTCGCCATGACCATCCATCCGCCCAACCCGAAGGTCTCAGACCTCCCTTTGCGGGCGAATCTGGGTGAGCCGCAGCAGACCGTTATCCTGCGGGGCACGGGCCTTGACCGGATCACGGGCATTACCAGCGCCGGCGCCGAATGGAAACTGGCCAAAGACGAGAACGACCCGCAAGAACGCAAAGCGACCATCAAGCTGGCGGCATCTGCCCACCAGGGAGAACTGCTAGACGCCGACCTGGACATCGAGGGGATTCACAAGCCTTTGCGCATTCCGGCCGTCATCCATGTGGTGGGCCCGCGGCCCCAGATCACCAGCGCGAAGGCTTCCTTCCCGGCGGAGGGGACGATTGCCCTGAACAAAGGAGAAATCCCTTCCGGGTCGGCGGTGAGCTTTGCGATTGACGGCAAGAATCTCGGCTCGCGTCCCTCCTTGAGCCTGTCGTGCGAGAACAACCCCGACACCAAACAAGCTCTCACGCTGCATCCCGGTCAGCGGCAGGGATCCGCCGAACTGGATTTGGCGGGCCAGGATGCGTTGTTCCTGTCGCTGGTTCCCGGAAACATCGGGCAATCCGGGTGCCTGCTGACAGCCACCGCCACCGATGAGTCCACGGGAACTTCCAATCCCTACACGCTGGGACACGTGATCCGGCTGCCGCAAATTATCAGGTTCGGCTTAAGCGATGCCAGAGTGAACAGCACTCTTTATGCCGGCTGGCTGAGAGGAAGCGACTTGCAGATGATCGAAAAGACCGGCTGGGACGCCACCACGGGGTACCCGGTTCAAGGAATTCCCACGCCGGTGCAAGGCCACCCCGACGAGCAGGTCTTGAAAATTGAAATGCCCTGGCCGCCTCCCAGTCCCCGCGCCCCGCTTTACATTTGGCTGCGCGGCGAGCAGGAGGGCCGCCAGACCACCACCCGGTACTAGGCAAGCACGGAAACGGATCAGAGTGAGGGCGGTCCGTGGGACGCTCCATCACGGACCGAAGCTAGTGTTAACTTGCGGTCTGACCGTGAAGTCACGGAGTTGCTCTGATCGAAAACCAAGGAATCGTCCGCGGATTTCGCGCAGGAACACTTGAGGTGAAAGTCTGCGCAGACGCCGATGCCTTGGCAAAGGCCGCCGCAGCGTCTGCGGCGGATTACCTGCGGACTCTGGCTGCGCGGCAAGAAAGCGTCGCCGTCATCTTCGCGACGGGCGCCTCGCAGGCCGCCACGCTCCTTGCGTTAACTTCCCTGCCCGGCCTACCGTGGGACCAAGTGATTGGTTTCCACATGGACGAATATCTGGGCCTCTCCGACCAGCACCCCGCTTCCTTCCGGCATTACCTGCGCGAGCGCCTGACCCGCAAAGTAAAGTTGCGCCGCTTTTACGAGATTGATGGAACCGCCGCAGACGTGGAAGCCACCTGCCGGGTCTATGCGGATAGGTTGCGCAACCGGCAGCCGCTCTTGTGCCTGTTGGGAATCGGGGAGAACGGCCACTTGGCTTTCAATGACCCTGCAGAGGCGGACTTCACAGACCCTCGCGACGTCAAAGTAGTTTCACTCGACGACCAATGCCGGCAGCAGCAGGTAAGCGAGGGCTGGTTCAAAAGCTTTTCCGACGTGCCGCGACAAGCGATTACTCTGACGATTCCGGCCCTTTTCCGGGTCCCTTGCCTGATTGCTTCAGTTCCGGGCAAGCGCAAGGCCGCTATCGTCAAGCGGGTCCTGACAGACGCCATTTCCCCCGCGTGCCCGGCAACCGTCCTGAGAGAGCATCCTTGCGCAACGCTTTACCTTGATCCCGATTCAGCAGACGGTTTGGCGCTGTAAAGCTTCTCCCCTCCACAACCCACCTGCGCACGATAGCGCAAGCCTGGGTCCGCCCTAGCAGCAAAAGCACGTTGGTATGCTAACGTAGGCAGTCTCGCAGGCTACTATGAAAGCACACACTGACGTCATCGTTGTGGGAGCAGGGCCCGCCGGCTCCACTGCCGCCAAATTGCTGGCGGAGGATGGCTATGCCGTGCTGCTGATCGACCGGGCAAAATTTCCCCGGCACAAAACCTGCGCGAGCTGGATCAACCGCCTGGCCTTCGAGCGATTTCCATACCTCCAGAAACGCCTGCCGGATCTGGTTGAAAATCCATTCTACGGCGTGACGTTCTATGACCGGACGATCGAGCGAGAGGGACATTATCCCGAAAAGCGGCCTTCGGGCTACTTGTCGCTGCGTTCAAAGTTCGACGATGGTTTGCGTCGCATTGCCATGGAGGCAGGTGCGGAGTTCCTGGAAGGCTGCCCGGTTGAGGGGTTCAGCGAGGAGCGCGACGGCGTGCGAGTCCGGCTTGCGGATGGGCGGGAATACTCCGCGCGAATCGTCATCGGTGCCGACGGCGCATCGAGCCGCGTGGCCGCAGCGGCAGGTCTGCGCCGGGGATGGGGCGCCCGGGACTACGTACTTTGCGCCAACACTGATGTTCCCTTTCCGCCGGAACGCATCCGCGCCTTTTACGGAGAGCGTTTCCCGTTCCGCGTCTATTTGGAATACGAAGGAATCCAAGGCTACGGCTGGGTCTTTCCGAAGCGAGGGCACGTCTGCCTGGGCATTGGCGCGCTCCTGGAAGATGGCCGGGAGATTCGGCCGCTTTTCCGCCGGTTCATCCAGGCGCTGCGCGTGCACCGTCAAGTTCCCTCCGACCTTCCGGAAGAAAAGGTTTACTACGATCTCGACCCGGTGGGAGGTGTTTATCGGATACCCAGCCTGGTTCGCGGCCGGGTGATGCTGATCGGCGATGCCGCGGGTTTTGTTTCGGGCTCCACAGGGGAGGGAATCTATCCCGGCATGGTGAGCGCGGAAGTAGCGGTCGTCGCCATCCGCCGGGCGCTCAAGTGCGGCGCAGCCGAATCCGCGCTTCAACAATACAATCAAGCGTGGCGCGCGGAGCTGGGCGACTACGTCAAGAGGCTTCCCGGAGGAGAACAGGAAGGCAAGACTCGAAACCGGCTGGAGATGATCTTTCGCCTGCCGCTGGTCCCGCGAATCGCAGGGAGAGCTTTTCTCTACGGCGAACCGCCTTCACTCCGGACGCTGTTGCGCGCCTGGTAGCGGGCCTCGGCGTATCGCCTGCCGGGCGCGCAGGCGATTTTCCCCGTTGCGTAATGACCTGCTTGCCTTTAACATGGAGCAAGTTCAGCTGGGGTCGGAAGAAATTCGAACGGCATTACGTTTGTTAGGGTAAATCGTTCAGTGAAGAGTTACGACACACGGTTTCCACGGTTCCGGAGGTCTGTCGGCGCCCAAGGGTGTGCTCCTCAAGACAAATCGCCCATCTTATTGAAACCTTATGGGATCTGGGGATTTCCTGTCGCCTTCGCGCTGTTGATGGCCGCGACGTGGCCAGCGCGCGCTGCAGCCCAAAGCTCCGGCTCTTACCAAGTAGACTCCAAAGCCAGCCATATTGAGATTCACCTGTTCAAGGGCGGCGTCTTGAGCGCTCTAGGGGACGACCACCTGATTGCTCTCGCCAGCTTTTCCGGCACTGCGCAGCTAGGCGACGGCAAGCCGTGGTGGGTTCGCATGCTGGCGAAGGCTGGTTCGCTCACGGTTCTAGACCCTGGAGCTTCCCCATCCGAGCGCCAGGAAGTTGCGGACACGATGCTCGGCCCGAATCAACTCGACGTCAAGAATTACCCGGCGATCAAGCTGCGCTCATCTTCTATCATTCGCAGAGAGGATTCACCCACTTGGAGCTTGCTGGCTGAGGTAACCTTGCACGGGGTCACCCGGCAGGTGGAGTTTCCTCTCGACTGCCAGGAAAACGGCGACCGCGTGCGAGTCCGCGGAAAGAAAGACCTCCGTTTGCGCGATTTCAACATCCAACCATATAGCGCGGCATTTGGGGCATTCCGGGTGAAGAATGAATTTGAGGTTACTTACGACATCACCTTGGAGCGGAAACCGTGAATTTGCTTTATCCTACGCTGGGTTAATCCGCTGCTTTGGAATTCCAGGGTATGGAATCTTCGCTTCCCTGTTTGCTCCTTCAGGCCTCAATCCCCCGTCGAGAGAAAGTGGACAGATCTTTTCAGCGAGGTGCCGGTGAACGGGCGTCGAGCGGTCGTAACAGGTATCGGGGCGGTGAGCCCGAACGGCACGGGTCGGGAGGCGTTTTGGGCCGCCACTTGGCAGGGCAAGAGCGGCGTCCGGAGAATCGGCCGGTTCGACCCTTCCTGTCTTCCCGTGCAAATTGCCGGCGAGATTGTGAACTTTGACCCGGAGCACTACCTGAGCGCCAAAGACGCCGCCAACGTCAGCCGGGTGGTGCCGTTGGCAGTCGCCGCGGCCGGCGAGGCCATCCAGGACGCGGGACTCAGCCCCGAGCAGATGAGCATGGAAGAACGACGCAACATTGCGGTCTTGATCGGCTCGGGCGGAGGCGGGCAGGAGTTCGTGGAGCGCCAGTACTCGCTTTACTATTCCGGACACGTACGCCAGTGCAGCGTTTACACGGTTCCTTCCGCCACGATTGGCACACTGGCCAGTGAAATCTCCATGCATTTTGGGTTTCGCGGGTTCAGCCATCTGATTTCAACCGGCTGTACCTCCTCAACCGACGCCATCGGCTACGCCGCGCAGAACATTCGCCTGGGCATGGCGGATGCAGTGGTTTGTGGGGGTGCGGACGCCCCGCTGGCCCCCTTAATCCTGAAGGGTTTCACCTTGATGCGCATTATCACGACTTCCTGGAATCAGGAGCCGGAGCGTGGCTCGCGCCCCTTTTCTGCGGACCGCGACGGGTTTGTTTTGGGAGAAGGCAGCTGGATGTTTGTTCTGGAAGATTACGAGCGCGCACGGGCGCGGGGGGCGCGTATTTACGGCGAAATCACCGGCTATGGCTCAACCTGCGAGGCCTTCCATCGGGTACGGCTGGCGGAAGACGGTGAAGAGCCGGCGCGGGCGATTACCCTGGCCATGGAGCGGGCGGGGATCGCCCCGGAGCAAGTGAACTACGTCAATCTGCACGGCACTTCCACGGTCCTCAACGACCGGATTGAAACGCGCGCCCTCAAGCTGGCCCTGGGGAAGCGCGCTTTTCAGGTACCCTGTTCCGCGCTGAAGTCGATCATCGGGCACCCTCAGGGCGCCTGCGGAGCCTCAGGGCTCGCAGCGACGTTGCTATCCATGCGGGACGGGCGCGTGGCGCCTACCCTGAACGTAGACGTGCCAGATCCCGAATGCAACCTAGATTACGTGCCCCACCATTCGCGCCCGCTGGAGATCGAGCATGCGATTTGCAACTGCATCGCCTTCGGCTCCAAGAACTCCGCCCTGGTGGTTTCGAAAGCCGCTTAGGAGACGGCCTGCGATGCGACGTGTCCCTTCACAAGAATGGTTGGACGACGACCTGGCACGTCCCGAGGAGATCCGGCAAAGTTTTGACGACTTATGGCGGATTAACCGCCGCCTGGGAGGCATCTCAGGCTGCCTGCGCTTGCTGGAGAAATTCTTTACCCGAACCGGGATGCGTCGCGCCCGGGTTCTGGATGTGGGTTCGGGCGACGGGCGGCTTGCGGCCCGGCTCCAGGAGGAACTACGCAAGCGCGGCCTGAGCGCGGAGTTTGTGGCTTTCGACCGCCGCCTCAACCATCTGACCAACAGCAACCACTTCCCGCCGGGATTCCGGCGCGTGGCCGGCGAAGCACCTGAGTTCCCTTTTCCCCCAAACAGTTTTGATGTGGTGATGTGCAATCTTTTCCTACATCATTTTTCCGGCGAGCAGGCCCGCCGGATGCTTCAGGGATTTGGAAAGATCGCTTCCCAGGCAGTATTGATCAATGACCTGGAGCGGCATCCTCTTCCCTATTTCTTCATCCGAGTCGCCTGGCCGTTTGCGCGCAGCCGCGTCACGCGCCACGACGGCGCTGCGAGCGTTCGCCAAGCCTATACGCGGGAGGAACTGGGCGAACTCGCCAGGGAGGCAGGATTCCCAAAGTTCGAAGTTGAGGCCCTGCCTGCATTCCGGCTGGGCCTGACCATCTGGAAGACTTAAACGGAATTGACCCTATGCTCGACCTTGCCATCATTGGAGGTGGGCCCGCAGGCACAGCGGCGGCGATCGAGGCCCGGCGACGCGGACTGGGCGTGGCGGTCTGGGAGCGAGACCGCTTTCCTCGCCATAAGGTCTGCGGAGAATTCATCTCTCCGGAGGCGCTGACTTGGTTGCAGCAGGAAGTTCCTGAAGTTCTTGCCCGCGGTGCCGGAATCCACCGCGCCGAGTTTATTGCCCGGAACGGATTGCGGCGGGGCTTCACGTTTTCCCACCCTGCACGAGGACTCTCTCGATATGCGCTGGACGCTTCCCTATGGAAGGCGGGCGTACATGCCGGCATTGAGATGCACGAGGGAGAAACCATTCGGAGCGTGCGAAAGTCGAATGGCAAAGGCGAACCAAGTGTTTGGGAACTCGAATCAAGTGACGGGAATGTTGCAAGGGCGAGGACGCTGATCATTGCCTGCGGGCGCTGGTGGCGCTTGGAGGGATTTCCCTCGCCGCCGCGGCAACCGAATCCGGAGGAGGAATGGGTGGGAGTCAAGGCGCACTTTGCCGGACTTGCGCCCCGCGGCTGCGTGGAAATGTATCTGTTCCAGGGAGGCTATTGCGGAGTCGCCCCCGTTGAAGACGGCCAGCATAACGCTTGCTGCCTGGTGCGTCGCAAACTCCTGCGCGCGGCCGGATCGAGCCGCTTGGAAGATATGGCCGCCTGGTTAGGTCACATATCCCGCCACACGCAGCTCAAAGCACGTCTGCACGGCGCAGCGCAAACCTGCCCGACTGTCACCACGGCGCCCGTGCGTCTGGCGTGCCGCTCTGCGGCCCAAGACGATGCGCTTTTGGCAGGCGACGCCTCGGGCTTCATCGATCCGTTCACCGGTGAGGGAATTTCCATGGCCCTGCACAGCGGGCGCTTGGCCGGGATCGCCATAGCCGAAGCCCGAGCAAGGGACTTGAGCCCCGGGCACGCGGCAAAGATTCACGGTCGAAACCTGGGCGACGCGGTGAGACAAAGTTATAGAATTGCCGGCTTGGCCCGGGCACTGATCGCGGCTCCAGCGTGGGTGCAGAATCTCTCCGCGGCGCCCCTCCCATGGCTGGGAAGCTGGCTGTTGAAAGAAACACGATGGCGGTCGCGGCCGATAGGACCAGCTAGCATGGAGAAGCCTGGAAAACTTGTTCTGCAGAGGGAGGAGTAAGCTGTCATGGCCATTGTTCGCCGAAATTTCCTGAAGCGCCTTTTAGGCGGCGCGGGCTTTGCGCTCGGAGGCGACCGCATCGCTGCCGCGGCTGGCTCGGCAGGAGCGCGGCAACACCATTTGAGCGAGCCCGGCAAAGCTGGTTCCCTGGCTGCGCGCCAACCTTTCCTCCAAGACGGCGTCGCGCCCGATCCCATCATTGAGAAACCCCAGCCCGTCACCATGGCGGAACTGGCCAAGATGAAGATCGAAGGCGTGCGGGCGGTAGAGGTGAGCGATTACGTGTTCGGCAACTACAAGGGACCGTTGACCCCGAGCCCTCCGCATGCGGACTTTAATCCCAAGAAAGCCATCATGATTGCGTGGGAGGGTAAGCAGCACAAGTTCGTCTTTTGGCATGAAGCCAGCTATTGCCCTTTGATGCTGCTGCCTTGCGGAGCGGGACCAAGCTTTCAATTCTGGGAGTCCAATTTCGGCGGAGAATTATTCAATCAATACGGCCGCATGGAGCGCAACAGCTACGTGGACATCATCGAAAGCGGCCCCAAGCGCGTGTGGCTGCGCTGGACGTATTTTGACACGGACATGCAGGGCGATCCTCCTGTGGTTCGGGGCACGGATGATTTTGTGAGTTATGCCAACGGAATTGTCTGGCGGCGGCAAACTTACCGGTCGTTCTACCCGGACCGGGACACCGCGCAGTGCGCGAGCCCGCTCGATTTCTTTGCAGCGATTCCAGCGGGAGTGCCCTACTGGAAAATCCTGCCCAAAGATGAGAAGCATGGGGATTTCCTGGTGGGAGCGTTTGTTGACTCCTACTCTGACAAACAGTACAACGTCTATTGGAACAAGTCGGAGAAGTTATCGTGGCACGGACCTTACTATGCGCGGCGCACGGGAGCGGAGTGGTTCCCGGCTATTGAGCGCTCGTCCGGCAAGGCGGCCGTGCAAGCGTTTCGGGACGGGCTCGCCTACTGTACATTCGGCGACGCGGGGGGCTATCTGGCAAGCCGCACGCAGCTCTGGGACAATTCGCACCCCGATACCTCCCCGTGCAATTGGGGCAACGTGAAGATGATTCACTGGCCGATTGGCTGGCTTACCGGCGCAATCCAGCGAACCAGGGACTGGGGCGTGTTGGGAAGCTTCAAAGATATTATGACCTACCCCTATCACATCGACACTTTGAGCATGTGCTTTGTGACCAAGCCGTTTCCCATGAGCGCCGAGGCGCGCTCCTGGCCGAACATTCGCAAGGACTGGAACAACAAAGCGCAAGAACGATGGGTGGAAGGGCGCGTGTTCTATTGCCTGCACGGCGTGGGGCAGGATTTCGAGACCATCCGGCGGGTATCGCGGAAATGGCTCGACAAGGGCGCGGATTGCACGCGGCCTGAAAGCGTTGAGGACTTGTAGGAAGCAGGGCCGGCTTCAAAGAGCCGGCCCGCACTGCAACTCATGGCCGCAACCGGGTCGCCGGAATGCGGACCTCGATCAAAAAATCTCGAAGCGCTCTTGATGAATCGTCGGATCGCTCTTGATGATTACATCCTTGTGCGTGATCGTCTCGATTTCCGAGATCATCGTCCCGTCGTTGGACTTCAAGGCATGAGCGACATCCGGATTGACCCGCAGGGTGATGGACTTGCCATCAATGGCGCGGCACATTTTGCGCGCCTCCGACAGGATTTCCAGGCAGACGGAGCTGACGGACTTGATCCATCCCGACCCGTTGCAATAAGTGCAGGGATCGCAAAGCGTGCGCTCCAGCGACTGCTTGACGCGCTTGCGGGTGACTGCCACCAGGCCGAAATCATTAAACGACAAAACCTTGGTGGGCGCCCGGTCGCGCCGCATGGCCTCTTCCAGGGCCTGCACCACCTTGTTCCGGTTGCGGCGCTCGTCCATGTCAATAAAGTCGATGACGATAATGCCGCCCAAGTCACGCAGGCGGATCTGGCGCACGATTTCGTTGACGGCGTCGATGTTAGTTTTCACAATCGTGTCTTCCAGGCGGTTGGTCTTGCCGACGTACTTACCGGTATTGACGTCGATGGCAATCAACGCCTCCGTCTGATTGATCACGATGTAGCCGCCTGACTTAAGCCATACCTTGGGCCGCAGAGCCTTTTCGATTTCTCCCTGAATGCCGTGCACCTCAAAAAGGGAATTCTCCCGAGTATGAAGCTTCACGTGCCCAACCAGGGAGGGTTGGAGACGGCTCACGAACTCGACCACTTGCTCATAGTCCGCTTCATTGTCCAGCCAGATGTTCTTGAAGTCGGGGGTAACAAGGTCGCGCAAGAGGCGCTGCGCCAAGTCGAGATCGCGGTAGAGAAGTGAAGGAGCTTTGACGCGCTCCGCCTTGGTGCGAATTTCGTTCCAGAGTGAAGTGAGGAACTGCAGGTCGGCCTTAATCTCATCCTCCGAGCGGCCTTCCCCGGCCGTCCGCACGATGAATCCGCCGGTCAGCGAACCCTTGTTTTCCAGGATGATGTTGCGCAGGCGCAATCGCTCCTGCTCTGAAGCGATCTTCCGTGACACTCCAATGTGCGCGATGGTGGGCATGTAAACGATATAACGCCCGGGCAAAGCTACGTGGGAAGTGATCCGCGCTCCCTTCGTTCCCAGCGGCTCTTTGGCGATCTGAACAATGATCTCCTGCCCTTCCTTCAGAAGTTCGGAAATCTGCAAGCCTTGTCCCGGGTGGACCGGGGTACGCGCGGTCTCGCGGTTGTTTTGGCGGCGAGAATGCCGGCCTGCGCGGCGCCGGCCTCGGCGGCCGCGGCGCGGTGCGAAATGTGGGCGGGAATGAGGTTCGCGCAAAGTGGCGGAGCGCTCCGAAGATTCCGCAGGAGCCTCCGAAGCCTCCGAAGCCTGCGCAGCCTGCTCTTCCGGTCCGCCCTCCGTTTCCGGTGGTTCGGCAGTGGCAGCCTCTGCCACTTCTGCTGAACCGGCGTCAGGCGCTTCCTCGCTCGATTCACCCTCAACGTGCCGCTCATCCAAAGTCGCAGGCCTTGCTTCGAACAGGTTTGAGGCCAACCCTTCATCCGGACCCAAATCCTCAGGGGCAGGCACCGGAGCAGCGGAAAGCTCTTCGGCAGTTTCAGTGTTGGAAGACTGCCCAGACTCCGCGGAAGGAACGGAGTTGGAATGATCGCCTAGCTCGTGCTCCACGCTCTCGGATGAGCTCTCGGCAGCGACGGGAACAGTCTCTTCCGCTTGCAGACTTTCAGAAGGTCCAGCGGCAGCTTCAAAGCGTTCCGTTTCTCTCGATTCTGCCTGCAGAGCGGAATCATCTTCCGCTACCGGCGCGGCTACCTCCGTCTTCCCTGCCTCGCCGGGCTCAGCGTGTCCGTATTTTGCCAGGCTTTCCCCAGGCAGAAGTTCAAATGACTGACCGGGGGAGGGAGGCTGGGACTCTGGCAGTGGAGGCCTCGATTCGGGACGGGGATTGAACCGGCGTTGGTCACTGCCCCCGCGCCCGTGGCGGCGGCGACGGCGGCCGCGACGCGAATGGTGCCGGGAGCCTTCCCCATTGGAACCCTTGGAGGAAGGTGTGGTTCCTTCGCCAGCGGCATTCTCTGCCGGGCCGGACGTCTCTGTAGCAACCTCTGAAGCCGACTCTTCGCCCGCGAGCCCGCCGGGCTCAGGAGCTGAATCCTGGGAACTAGGAGCCGACAAAGTGGCCTCTGCAGCTTGCTCAGGCGGGGCTTCACCATTGGCCGCGGAAGCGCCTGCATCCGGCTTCGCCTCAACCTCGATGGTTCCTCCCCGTGTCTGAGAGTCTTCCAGAAGGCCTTCAAAATCCTCCTGATCCTGCAGGGAAAAATCCGAAACATACAAGAACGCATCCCGTTCGAGCCCGATATTTACAAAGGCGGATTGCATTCCGGGAAGCACCCGGCTAACCCGTCCTTTGTAAATTCCGCCGACCAGACCCTCGTCGGTGTCGCGCTCGAAATACACCTCAACCAGTTGGCCATCTTCACACACGGCCACCTTCGTCTCATGTGGAGACGATGAAATAAACATCTCCTTGTTCATTGGAACTCCTTTTTCCGGGAACAACGGTCAGGATCAATCCGCCTGAGCGGAGATCAACTTCCGTCATCCCTGGTCCGGCCGCGCCCGTCGCCCTTTCGAATATCGCTGCCCGGCCAGTTCCGGGGAATTGCTCTCCGGACTGCCTGCGCAGCAACGAACGCGCGACGCAAACGTGCCTAAACCTGATAATTCAAAAATTACGGCTCGGTGGGAGCCGGCGCTAAACATTAACTTCGAAATTTGGTTCAAAATGTCGCTTATATTTGCTGCTTTCACTTCATGAACTAATTCACAAACCGTTGCATCTTGACGCTCATGGCAAGTCCCAATCCCAGAAAAATAAACAGGATTGAAGACCCGCCTTGACTCATGAGCGGCAGAGGAATGCCCGTGATCGGAAACCATCCAATCATCATGCCGACATTCACCGCGACCTGGAAAAACAGAACAGCGGCAAACCCGACCAGGATGAAACTTCCCGCACGGTCTGCCGTTGTTTGGGCCGCGTCAAGCAGACGCAGGAGGAGGGCAAGATACAAAAGAAACACAAAAAGGGTGCCAACAAACCCTCGCTCCTCCGCAAAAGCGGCAAAGATTGCATCAGCATGCGAAACTGGAATAAAGCCCAATTGACTTTGTGTTCCATTCCCAAGGCCCTTTCCCCACAGACCTCCGGAACCTATCGCAATCTTTGTTTGGGTGACTTGGTAGCTGGAACCTTGGACGTCTTGCTTCGGATGGATAAAAGTTTCCAGCCGGTCGCGTTGGTAGGGACGTAAGAATTGCCACCCAATGGGCAGGATCAGCACCCCTATCAGTCCCAAGGTCACTAACTGCCGACGCTTCATGCCTGCCAGAAATGCGCTGGCTGCAACGATCGGCAGAAAGGTTAACGCCGTGCCAAGATCGGGCTCCAGCGCCACCAGAATTCCCGGCACCCCCGCCAGGAGTCCTAACTTTACCAGTTCTCCCCACGTAACGGCTTTGTTTCTCCTTTCGGCAAACAAGGCCGCCACCGCTAATATTATAACCAACTTGACAAGTTCTGACACTTGCAAAGTAAAGCCGGCTACCTGCAGCCACCGGTGGGTCCCGGCTACCCGTGGCCCCACCACCAGAACGGCCCCCAAGAACGCGATCCCGAGAAGATACATCCAGGGCACCTGCTCCAGAATCAGGTGATAACCGATCTGGCTCACAATCAGGGTCAAAATGCAGCCAAGGATGATCCAATACATCTGCTTTTTGTACTGGTTGGCGAGGGCGGTATGCGCTGTAGTACTGTAGATTTCAACGATTCCGATGGCGGCAATGGCCAGCGCCAGCCCCAAGAGCAACCAGTCGAAATCCCTGAAATCCAATGACTTACGCATAACTTCCAGCCTTTTATCGTTCCGAAGGTCTTCCGGCTTGGGTCCCGCTGCCCTGCTTCTCAGAGAGTAGTTGGGGCGTCGGCGCCTTGACCCCTTTTTCCTGGTAATAGGCTTTGATCACGTCGCCTACAATGGGAGCTGCCACAGAGGAATGCTCGCCGTGCATGACCAGAGCCGCAACCGCGATTTGAGGATTGGGCGAGGGGGAATAACCCACAAACCAAGCGTTGTCCTGATATTTTTTACGGTGGCTCGAGTCTTCGAGGTGAGCACTCACCACCTGTGCCGTCCCGGTTTTGCCGGCGATGTCCAGGCCGGGACAACGAGCGCCATAGCCTGTGCCACCGGGTTCGTTGACCACCCCCCACATTCCCTGTGTAACGGCTGCGACCGTACTTTCCTTCAGCGGGAAGCGGGTTTCTTCATGCGCCGGAGGTTTAACCCCCAGGTTAGCCAATTCCTTGCGAAAGGCCAAGTGAGGGCGAAAGAAGAGGCCACCTGAGGCAATTCCCCCGATGGCATAGGCAAGCTGGAGCGGCGTCGCCTGCACGGCGCCCTGCCCAATCGCCACGGAAATCGTTTCTCCGGGCCACCAGCGATGATGATAGCGCTTCTCGACCCACGCCGGAGAGGGAATCAATCCCGGCTCCTCATCCGGCAGGTCGATGCCGGTCCGATGACCCAGGCCCAGATGGTCGGCGAAGAAATCGATCTTCTGTATGCCCAGCATCTTGCCCATTGTGAAGAAGAAAACATCGCAGGAAACCACGATGGCCCGGTGTAAATCCACAGCGCCGTGGCCTCCGCGATGCGCCCACCACGTCCAGTCGTGGAATGTATGCCCGTATATCGTTACCTCGCCTTTGCAATGGATGGTGTAGTCCGGAGTGATGGTTCCTGTTTCCAACGCTGCCGTGCTGACGATGATCTTGAAGACCGACCCGGGAGCAAGCTGGGCCTGGATGGCTTTGTTCATCAGGGGCTTCATGGGGTTGGTGGTGAGCTGCCGCCAGGTTTTCACGTCGATGTGACGGACAAAGTCATTTGGGTCAAAGGTCGGGTGGCTC
The DNA here is from genome assembly GCA_046705545.1 of Terriglobia bacterium. Lineage (GTDB taxonomy): Bacteria > Acidobacteriota > Terriglobia > UBA7540 > UBA7540 > JAMCXS01. The sequence continues at coordinate 21,895 of JBJKQF010000174.1, read as the reverse complement.
ACCATCGCCAGGACATCTCCGTTGCGAGGGTCCAGCGCCACGACCGCGCCGGGACGGTCTCCCAAAGCGGCCTCCGCCGTCATCTGGAGGTTCAGGTCCAGAGTTAGCCGCAAGTCATGGCCGGGAATAGCATTAATCGTGCTCAGCGTGCCCACTTCCTGCCCGCGGCTATTAACAACCACTCTTTGCATGCCGTCATGGCCCCGCAGGATGGAATTGTATTCCCTCTCGATGCCGAACTTCCCAATGACATCACCGGGACGGTAGGGAGAGTTGGGCCGGGCAATATCCTCTTGGGACACCTCTCCGACATAGCCCAGCACCTGCGCTGCCACGCCATGCTTTGGATAGAAGCGCTGCTGACCCTGGATAATATCGATTTCGGGGAACTCCAAACGGTGTGCATCAATAAAGGCAACGTCCTCGAGGGTGGCGGACTGTTTGAGAACGATGGGCTGAAATCGCGGCAGCTTGGCCGAATGCTTGACCATCGCTTCCACATCCTTGGGATCGAGACCAAGCCCCGCAGCAATCTTCTCAAGGTGGGTCTTGTTCAGCAAAGAGGGATCTTCGCGATTCAGTAAGATAGTAAAGGCCGGAAAGTTATCAACCAACACTTGGCCATTCCGGTCCAGAATGCGGCCGCGCGGGGCGATGATAGGAAGATTGCGAATCCGGTTGTGTTCAGCTTGTAGCAGCAGGGCTTGGTGTTTGCCAATTTGGAGTCGCCAGTACCCGATCAGCAGGGCAAGGAAGGAGGCTGCCACCATATATTGTAGAAAGGTGATCTTCCAGGACGGGAAACGCTCATCTTCCGAAAATCGAACCTGCATTACCTATGAACTTCCATGCGGTCCTCGGGATATCTAGCTCGATCCGCCTTGATTACTTTGAACCAGCCGATTGAATTTCCCGGCGTGAATGAGCTATCGCGAGCTACCAGCTTCCCCTCTTCTAGCAACCATATCACACGATCCGCGCTCATAAAAGAGATAGCTTGAAGGAACGCGGACGGTTATTTTATTTTTGGCGTTTACGGCTCGTAGAGGACTAGTGTAACTTAGTGTATTTGCGGGCCGGTAGCTCAAGTGGCAGAGCATTGCCCTTTTAAGGCAAGGGTTCTGGGTTCGAGTCCCAGCCGGCTCACCAATTGGAAACCAAGCTGCGATCGCGCTCCGCGGCCCTTTGGCGCAGGTCCCGCCTCCAGCCTATGAATAACCTCCTTGACTCCTCCGCAAGCCGTCTGGCGCGCGCCATCCGCGCCAAGGAAGTCAGCTCCACGGAACTGGTCAAGGCTCACCTTAAACGCATCGAGCGCGTGAATCCGAAGCTCAACGCGGTGGTTCAGTTGGCAGCTGACCGCGCCATTGAAGCGGCGCACGCGGCCGACGCGGCGCTCAGCCGGGGTCAAGCCAAAGGACCACTCCACGGAGTTCCCATCACCTTCAAAGACGCCATTGAAACCGCTGGCATTATCAGCACCGGGGGAACCCTAGGAAGGCGAGCCCGCGTTCCGCACCAGGATGCCGAGGTGGTTCGGCGGCTGCGCGCCGCTGGGGCGATTGTATTGGGTAAGACCAACTGCCCGGAACTCGGCTGGGCATGGGAAAGCGACAACCTGATCTACGGCCACACGAGTAACCCCTTTGACCTCTCTCTTTCACCCGGCGGAAGCAGCGGTGGCGAATCGGCCATCATCGCGGCCGGCGGGTCACCGCTGGGATTGGGTAGCGACGCGGGCGGCAGCGTTCGCTTCCCTGCCTATTGCTGCGGGATCACCGCCATCAAACCCACTTCCGGCCGAGTACCCCGCACAGGGCATTTTCCAGGTCCCGGAGGCATGCTGGACGCACTATGGCAGATTGGTCCGCTGGCGCGCTTTGTCGAGGATCTGAAAGTAACGCTCAAAATCATTTCCGGAGTTGACTGGCGAGACGCAGCAGTGGTCCCAATGCCATTGCCTGATCCGGAGCGGATTGCCGTGCAAAAGCTTCGAGTCGCTTTCTTCACCGATAACGGCATTGAAGCTCCGTCTCCCGAAATCGCCGAGGCCGTCAGAAAAGCCGCGCATGCGCTGCAGGGCGCGGGAGCGCAGGTGGAGGAAGACAGGCCACCGCGAATCGAGCAGACTTATGAAATCTACTTGGGCCTGTTCTGCGCTGACGGAGGCACCGGGCTCAGGAACCTGCTCGAAGCTGCAGGAACCACCCAATTCCACCCATTGATGCAGCAAGTTTTGGAAATCCAGCGGAGCCGGGCCATGACCCTGAGAGAGTACGGGGCGCTGGAGGAGCGATGGGACGCCTATCGGCGCTCGATGCTCTCCTTTATGGAAACTTACGACGTGATCCTCTCCCCGGTGTGCAGCTTTGCGGGCATGGTCCACGGCTCGACCTACTCCCGCCTGCCGGCCTTCAGTTACACAATGGCGTATAACCTGACGGGCTGGCCCGCCGCCGTGGTCCCCCTTGGTACCACTCCGGAAGGGTTACCGCTGGGAGTCCAGATCGCTGCGCGCCCCTGGCGCGAAGACATGGCCTTGGCCGCCGCCCAACACCTCGAAACCACCCTTGGCGGCTGGCAAAAACCACCCCTCTAAGTTCAAGTCAGCGGAAAGTGTTCGACCCAGGCCGGGGAGTTACAACGTTTGATCTGTGAGGGAGCGTTGAGAACTGAAACTCGCTGGCCGCTAAGCATTGCCCTTTCCTTGCGCCAACGTGCTGCGCAGTTTGTTATGCTTTTAGTGCGGGAAAGAATTGCCGCATCCGAGAAAGAGGTTTTATGAGCCGACATAAGCACCGGGCATCATCCAGAAAGATTGAAGTCTCTTATCGCAATGAACATTTTATGGAGAGCTCCGATGCGCGCACGTTGCGCATCGCCGCCGAATACCTGGAGCCGCAGGCCCGTCTGCGCCGCGCACGGGTGCAAAACACCGTGGTCTTCTTCGGCTCTGCGCGCCTCCTCTCGCGTTCCACCGCCAACGACCGGCTGCGCTCACTTCTGGCCGCCAGGAAATCCCGCACGCAGCAAGTCACCGATCGCGATCTCCGTGACGCCCGCACGGCGCTCCGCATGTCCCGCTATTACGAAGAAGCCCGGGAGTTGGCTCGGATGATCACCGAGTGGTCGCTAAGCTTGAAAAACGGCCGCCATTTTCTGGTGGTCTGCTCGGGGGGCGGGCCGGGAATCATGGAAGCGGCCAACCGCGGCGCCTCGGAAGCCGGCGGAGTGACCGTCGGCTTCAACATCAAGCTGCCCATGGAACAGAGTCCGAATCCTTACATCACGCCGGAATTGAACTTCATGTTCCGATACTTCTTCATGCGCAAGCTATGGTTTGCGCAACCTTCGCGGGCCGTGATCGTTTTCCCGGGAGGATTCGGCACGATGGATGAGATGTGGGAATTTCTCACCCTGATCCAAACACACAAGATGGGGCACCGCTGTGCCTTGCTGCTTTACGGCTCGGATTATTGGAAGAAAGTGATCAACTTCGGCTGGCTAGCGGAGATGGGAACCGTCAGCCGAGAGGAGATGAATTTGATCCGCTTTGTGAACAGTCCGGAGGAAGCCTTCGGGGTGGTAAAAGAGAAACTCACCCGGCTGCTGCACCTCCCCGTCGCGCCTCGTTATCCGTTTATTTGATATGTTCCTTTTGAGCGGTGTGGGGATTACGGGAAGACCCTTACAGTAAAGTCAATGCTAGTTCTGTGCTTGCCATCCTCACTCGCCCCGTGTCATTCCGAGCGAAGCGAGGAATCTGCTTTTTGTTTGTTTATGTACTTGCGGCTTTATCCAGCCGATTGAGGAAAACTTCGATCTCTTTCTTGGTCTGCAAATCGCCCTTCTCGCAGGCGATCTCCGCGCCCTTCCGATAGATCTCCCGAGCTTCGTCCATGCGCTCGAGGCCCACCAGCGCCTTACCCAGCTCGCGAAAAGCCGCCGAGTAGTCCGGCTTCAAAGCAACAGCCTCCCGGAACTCACGCTCCGCCTCTGCGTAGCGCTGCGCCTTCAGATACTCGCGGCCCAGGCTGTAGCGGACCATGACATTGCCGGGCGCCTGCGCAGCCAGTTCCTCAAATGTTTCCAGGGGCGACTTGGCGGTTTCGTTCTCGGCCATGGCCGGCACTACTTCATGTTTTCAGGAATCAGGTATTCTACGGGGATCAGGTCGTGCCATTCGTTCCCCAGCCGGCCGTGTTTTTCATACACGCCGACCTCTTTCCAGCCCGTCAGTTCGCAAAGTTTGCGCGCCGGCTGGTTATCGGCAATGATACGGCCCACCAGCTTGTAGAACCCTTTTTCCCGCGCCGCGTTCTGCATCGCCTTGATCAGTTCTTGCGCCACGCCGTGCCCGCGCAGGCTGCGCTCGATAAAAATTGAAAGTTCGGCCACGCCGTCAAAGCAGTGGCGAGGGCTGTAAGGGCTCAGAGCAGCCCAGCCCATCAGCGTGTGCTTTACCTCCGCCACCAGCACGGGATATTTGTCCGGGCGCGCCGCCAGCCACAAGTACCTTTCTTCCGGAGTTACGTAGGCATTCTCAAAGGTCGCCGTGCGGTCTTGCACGCCCTGGTTGTAAATCCGGGCGATTTCCTTTGTGTCATCCAGACGCGCCGGCCGAATCGTCAGCGGTCCGCTCCATTCCGTCATGTTCACCTGCCGTCTCTGTTTTTGATTCTCCTGCGGGAGAAATATCACCGCTCATCGAGGCTAACACAAAAAGGGAACGTCATGAAGAGGTGTTGCCCGCACCAGGCGCAGGCGGCGCTACTTCGGCTGGACTCCGGAGGCCAGGCGGTCAAGGACCTCATCAAGGAAGGGCCGCAGCCCCGCCGAAGTCTCCGCTCCCGCCGTCATGCCGGCGGCCGATTGCACGTAAGGGCCCGGCGTAAGGTCGCCCGCGGAGTTGGCGATCAGTTTTTCAAGCCCGCTGGGCAAGACTTCCATGTGGAATTGCATCCCCAGCGCCCGGCCGAACTCGAACGCCTGGTTCACGCACGCCTCGCTCGAAGCCAGCCTTTTCGCGCCCTCCGGCAAATCGAACGTTTCGCCGTGCCAATGCAAAACCGTCAGTGTCTCGGGCAATCCCCTCAGAATGCTTGCACGCGCTTCCGGCGCGAACCGCACTGGAAACCAGCCAATTTCCTTCTGCTCGTTCTTGTAAACCCGTGCGCCCAAAACACTGGCCACGAGTTGCGCTCCGAGGCAGACACCCAGAATCGCCTTTTGCGCCTCAAGCGCCTCCCGGATCAACTGCTTCTCAGGGGCAATCCAGGGAAGCTGAGCGCCGTCATTGGCGCTCATCGGCCCGCCCATGATAACCAGGAAATCAAAGTCTCTCAGCTTTGGCAGCGGCGTACCCCGCCACTGCTCCGTGAACGTAAGCGAGTGTCCACGCTCGCGCGCCCACTCTCCAATCGCTCCTGGCCCCTCGAAAGCTACATGCTGGATAACGTGAATCCGCATTCGATCCGTCCCTCCCGCGACCGTTGCACCCACCGTTTTCAGGAGCGTCGCCGTCAGCTTGATCTTAACACCAAGCGTGAAAGGACGGCTTTTTACGGCAGGCTCGCTGGCACGGCTTGTAGAACTCGCCGCTGCCGGGAACTGGCGTTCAACGCCACTATGAAACCGCCTCAAGAATTTGCGCAACGGCCGCCGAGAGCCGCGTCCAGTTCACCGTTTCCCTTTCAAGCCGCGCCTTTCCGCAGGGTGCATTTGCAAACGGTCCGGCGGGGTGTACACTCCGTGCTAGCAGAAGGTGAATCAGGAAGAGCCAGGCTGAGTCGTGCAAGCCAAGTGAGAGTCTCAAGCTATGCTGCTGAAGCTCTATCAATGGTTGCCGCCCGAAGGCGTAAAAATTCTGCTGGTGCTGTTTCTCTCTTTCCTGATTGGGCTTGAGCGGGAAGAGCACAAGGCTGAGTCAGAGCACTACGCTTTCGGCGGCGTGCGGACATTCCCTCTGATCGGGCTGATTGGCTACTCAATCGCGCTCCTTTCCGGCGGTCAACTGTTACCTGTGACGATAGGCTTTGCGGTGATCGCCGCGTTCCTGCTGCTCTCCTATTGGCGCAAGCTCACCGCTGCCGGAGCCGCCGGCGTCACCACGGAGATGTCCGGCCTGGCCACCTACCTGGTGGGCGCACTCGTTTACTTCAGCCATTTCTGGATTGCCACCACGCTGGCCGTCGCCGCCGCCATGCTGCTCGAACTGAAAGCGGGCCTAGAGAACCTCACAAAGCGGATTCCGCCGGATGAGATTCTGACCTTCACCAAATTCCTGCTTTTAAGCGTGGTGATTCTCCCCGTCCTGCCGGATACCGCTTTCGGTCCCTACCAAATCAACCCATTTAAAACCTGGCTGGTGGTGGTAGCCGTCAGCGCGGTATCATACGGCAGCTACGTTCTGCAACGGCTGACCAAAGGCCACGGCGGAGTGATCCTGGCGGCAATCCTGGGCGGGGCTTATTCGTCCACCGTAACCACGGTGGTTCTGGCTCGAAGAGCCTCCCGGCAGGAGCAGCCCCACCTCTTTTCCGGCGGCACCCTGATCGCCTCCGGCATCATGTACCTGCGCTTGGTGGCCCTCCTGGGGCTGTTCAACCACGCATTGATGCTGGCCCTGGCGCCGGCGTTCCTTGTTTTGGCGGGCGTGTCAACAGGGGCAGGCTGGCTTTGGTCACGGCAACCTGATGAAAATCCTGAAAAGGTGGAAAGAGAGTTCGAGCCGAAAAATCCTCTAGAACTCGGCGCCGCGCTGCTCTTCGCTCTTCTTTTTCTGGCGATGCTGGTGGCCACGCACTTTGCCGTGGTCCATTTGGGACATGCCGGGGTTTACGGCCTGGCAGGAATCATGGGAGTCACCGACGTAGACCCGTTCATCCTGGGAATGACTCAGGCGGCTGGCAGCCTTACGCCGGTCCCAGTAGCCGCCGCAAGCGTGCTGATCGCCGCGGCCAGCAACAACGTCGTCAAAGGAATCTACGCGTACGCTTTTTCACCCCGCCGGACTGGCCACCAGAGCCTCCTGCTTCTGATCGGCCTGGGCATTGCGGGACTTCTTCCGCTGCTATGGCTGGTGTAACAATCCCACCTCTCACCGCCCTTGTCCGCCACTCGCTTCCCGGTCCTAGGGGTGAAACGCGGAAGGAAGCTTAGGGGAGTCACCCTCCATTTCCAGCTTCGAGGAAAGATGCTCCAGGAGGTCCTTCAACGCCAGCACCGCCACCAGCCGGCCGGCCTCCACCACCATCAGGCGACTGCTCTGCGACCGCCGCATGATCGCCAGAGCCTCGACCGAATCGGTATCCGGCGACACTGCATCCTGAGGCTTGTAGGGCTGCATGACGGCCTGGACGCTGTATTGGTTCCATTGTTCACGAGGGATGTCCTTCACCTCTTTAGTGGTCACACAACCCAGCAGTTCGTGTGAATCATTGACCACTGGAAACATCTTGTAGTGGTACTTGTAAATATAGTGCTCCACAAGATCCTCGAGGGAAATCGCCGGCGAGACGGTCACGGGGTTGGTATTCATGAAACGGCGAATCGGCTCGCCCTGAAGCATTTTTTGAACCATAAGCTGCTGGTAGGAACCCTGCGCAGCACTCCGCAGGAACATCCCAATCAGGAACCACCACACAGCACCGATAAAGTCACCAATCAACAATTGGTAGACGCCAAAGGCTACGAGCAGAATTCCGAACCCCGAACCGATGTTGGAGGCGATGCGGGTGGCGCTCCAGAGATTGCCTTTCCAATGCCATAAGGCCGAGCGCAGGATGCGCCCGCCGTCCAGAGGAAAAGCTGGGACCAGATTGAATGCCGCCAGAATCCAATTGATCCAGTACAGGTACCAGAGAACGCCGACAGCCATCGTCGGCGAGGCGCCCCGCGCGCCCAAATACAGCACGTAAAAGAGCGCGCCAATGACGATGCTGGTCAATGGCCCGGCCGCCGCCATCAGGAACTCCGCCTTGGCGTTGGGAGGCTCGCTGTCCATTTCCGCTACGCCCCCGAAAATGAACAGTGTAATTCCCTTCATGGGCAGGCCGTGGCGGCGAGCCACCAGGGAGTGAGCGAGTTCATGGACCACGATGGAAGCGAAAAGCAGCAGCGCACCCACAAAACCCATCAGCCAATACTCAGCCCTGGAAAGACCCGGGTAAAGATGTGGGAACATGGAATCGGCCAGCGACCAGGTAATGAGCACCGCGATGATCAGCCAACTGCCATCAACCCGAACCTCGAACCCGAACATCTTGAACAGTGTGACTCTGCGTCCAAACATGATGTTCCTCCCCCTTCCGAATTCCCTTTGGGGCTCACTTCACGGGGGCGGCAGCTACAGCGTCCGCGAGGCGAGGGCCCTACCCTTCGAAACGGCCGGGAGGATAAATCCGTCATTTTCACTTCCGCGCTCCAGAACGCCTCGCCGCCCGCCCTTAGCTTCTATTTTATGCCCGTCGGAAGCTCGAAACAATTTTGTGCCCGCCAGCGCAGACGCCCAAGGGTGCGTGTTCGTTGACTTTCCGGAACCTGTATTGTAGTGTCAGCAGGGATGAACGCGAAGTCCAGCACCGTCGAGGTTACGCTTGAGAGCCGGGTTAAGAATGTGGAGGTTGCCGAGGAGATCAGCCGGCGCGTCTCCGAAACCGCAGGGTTTGGAGAGGAAGCGGCTTTTCAGATTGAAATGGCCGTCCACGAAACGGTCATCAACGCCATCCATCACGGCAACCGGGAGGATCCCGGCAAGAATGTCCACCTAAAATTCCAAATTCTCGAAGATGGACTGGAAATTCGCGTTCAAGATGAGGGAAAGGGTTTTGATCCAGGTTCCCTGCCGAACCCTGTGGCTGAAGAGAACCTTTTGAAGGTGTCCGGCCGGGGAATCTTCCTGGTCCGTAGGTTTATGGACGAATTTAGGGTGAAAACTTCCGCCGGCTCAGGCACGGAAGTAATCATGGTCAAACACCGGAATCCGAAAGTCGAGCCCAATCAAGGAGGAGCAAGCCGTGAGCTTGAAGGCGATAGTGCGTCAAGTTGATTCCGTAACCGTCGTGGATGTGAGCGGAAGGATTACACTCGGGGAGGAATGCAAACAGCTTCGAGAAGTGATCCGCGGGCAACTGGCGAAGAATCATAAAAATTTGCTTTTGAACCTCGCCGACGTTACCTACATCGATAGTTCTGGTATCGGAGAACTGGTCAGCGCCTATACGGCGATTTCCAACCAGGGAGGGCAGCTCAAGCTGCTCAAGCTAACCAAGAAAGTGCATGACTTGTTGCAGATCACTAAACTCTACACGGTGTTTGACGTTTACGATGACGAGACCGCTGCTGTCAGTAGTTTCACATCCTCTTCATAGAGAGGGCCAACGGCTTTATCCCCCTCCTTTACCGCTTTGAGATCCGTCCAAAACGGTCATTAACCGTGAGCGCTCAGCCTCGTGGGAAACTTCCGTCCTGAACCTTACGTGAGCCTTCCGTGCTTGCCCCCTCAGAAACGGGAAACCTGCTTTGTTCCGACCTTGCGCCCAGGGCTTTTCCTGATGCGGAGCCGCACCTTCTTGGCACGCCGGGGCAGAAGTCCCCGACTCCTCTCTTTGCTCAACCGGTCAGCGGATGGCTGCGTCTGGGGCAGAGCGCCGGCCTTGGCAATCGGCGCGGGAGCGGCCTCTGAAGGAGCCGGCGCTCTTTCGACCCGGGGCGGCGCGTCGAGAGGATTTTGCTTCATCCGCGCTGCCAGGACCTCCCGCATTCTTGCTCGAAGAGAGGCCAGCGCCGCGGAATGAATCTGCGAAATCCTGGACTCACAAACTCCCATGCGGTTTCCAACTTCCCTCATCGTCATGCTCTTAAAGTAATAAAGCTCCAGAATCTGCCTCTTGCGGAAGGAAAGCTTGGACAACGCCTGCTCCAAGAGGCCGTTCATCTCGGCGGTTTGGCACAAACTGAAGGGATCCTCTTCGGCGGTGTCCGCCATGGTTTCTCCCAGCGCGTGCCCGTCGGAAAACACAGGTTCTTGGAGGCTGGCCACCTCCAGTCCCTTCAAGTCACTCAGCAGGCGGTGAAGGTGCTCCTCCGGAATTTTCAGCTCCACTGCAAGTTCGCTTTGCGAAGGGGAGCGGCCCAGCCGGCCTCGCAAGGTTTCGCGAGCTTGCTCCAACTGCCTTCCTTTCTGCCTCAGCAGGCGTGGACTCCAATCCTGCTCGCGAAGACTGTCCAGAATAGCCCCCTGGATGCGATACCGAGCGTAGGACTGCAGTCCAACGTTACGGCCAGGATCGTATTTGGCGAGAGCCTCGATCAAACCAAGGACTCCCGTATTGATCAGGTCTTCCAGCTGAATGTGGTGAGGCAGGCGCGCATGAATCTTCTGCGCGATGTAGCGTACCTGGGGAAGTTGCTCCAAAACTAGCCGGTTTCGTTCCTCGAGGCCCAAATTCCCTTGCCCGCAGCACAAAGTTCCAGCTAGGCTCACGCGCCCTCCTTTGCAATTACGCCAACAGTAACGATTGAATTAACTTCTGTAACAAAATCAACGTTCACCATCCAGTAAACCTGAGCTCTACGCGTGCTTGGCGAGAGGCACTTACACTCGTTTCTAAGCTCACTTTTACCTTTGGTTGATTAGAGGACTATTAGGGAAAGATTAGAATTCTCTAGGCTAATATCCTGGGTAAAGGGGCCAGGAAAGTTGCCAAGATGGGCAAGGGAGCCCCTGGAACGGAGAGGGAGAGTACATGTGTAGGCCGCTGCTACGGAGACCGCGCAAACGATTCCGGCGCTTAAGCCTAGCGCAACTTCACACCAAAGCGAAAAACGATTCCCACCGAGAGACGCAAGTCATTCTGCGTGCCCCTTGGACCAGTGAGGGAGATCGGCTCCTTGAACCGGGTCATGGTGTACTCCGCTTGAAACAAGCGCAGCGCAATGCGGGAGTTTAACGTGACGTCAAGCCCGCCACCGGCGGTCATGGCAAACGCGTTCCCGGAAGGGAGGAGCGTACAGTTAGCCCCTGTACAGCCGTTGAGCATCACAGCGCTGCTGTGCGCGACTCCAAACAAAGCCTGGGTAAAGGGAGTAAAGCGATTGTGCCGGAAAGAAAGGCGCGGACCCGCCATATAGGTGAGGATGTTACCGGAAGCGTCCACCAGGCCCCCGGAAGCAGTTGTTCCGGTGCGGACCTTGTTGGCGTGGTAGTAGCCAAGATCCGCAACAAGCCCCAGGTAACGATTCTTGTTGAAAGCAAAGGATGTGGTGCCGCCGGAGACCCAGTCGATGATGTTTCCGGCACTCCTGCCTGGAAACGCCCTGAGATGCGAGTAACCCACAAAAAGCTCATAGTTGGGAGTATAGACATCCTCCGATCCAAAATGCGGCGTGGCCGCCGCCGGGGGCGCACCCGCAATCATCGGGATCACTCCGATCCCTACCATTGCTGCCACCGTCAGAACTAGACGCGCTACGTGTTTTCGCATCGATCCACTCCTCAAGGGTTCTGTCGTTTGAGCCTCTTCGCTCACGCCGAGCCTGCATGGCCCTGGACAAACCAAGTAACAATTATAGTATGCATGAGGTAATCACGGGGCATTTCTACGTTTTGAAGGACCTGAGGGCTCGCCATACTCCATCAAGTGGAGCCTCCCGCGGAAATATCACGAGAGGCCAGGGGCATGATTACCCGGCAGCATATGCCGCGCCGTGGAATCTTTTCAGTTTCTAACCTTCCACCTTGAGCGTTAATGGAGCGCCTCAACCGCCACCAGGTAAGTTGGATTCCTCTAATCTCCTGCCCAGGGTCCAAGGCCGGCGAGCCAGCCTCGGCGCGGACACCCTCCTCGGCTGCCGAGTTTTCGTCGCAAATCGAGAGCTCCGCATAGCTCTGCCGGACCAAAAGCGCGGTGCGAAGGGTTCGATTGGGATCACCCTGCTGGATCAGTTGCCGCAGGAGCTCGCGCAAGATCGCCTCCGTGCGCGGAGGGTTGACCTCGACATCAGCGTCCACCAGAGACCCGAGGATAAGCCGCACGCCCCTGCTCCGGCTCTCCGGTGCGACTTCTTTCAATACTTTCCGGACGACCCTTTTCAGGTTGATGCGCTGGAAATTCTCCCCCGGATCCTCCGCTTCAATAACATCCTGGAGGGTTGCAAACGCCGCCGCCAGCCGGTGAACTTCCTCGAAAGCCTTCTGAAGAACTTCGCCGCACTCGGACGCTCTCAATTGGCCCAGAAGTGCCAGTTCAAGCGTTCCCTGCAAAGACGTCAAAGGCTGGCTTATCTGGTGGGTCAGTCTTCTGAGAATCTCGACGAATTCATCACGGGGGCTTTGGCCGGGCTTTTTAACCTCTTCTTCCTCAACGGTCATGGAATTCTCGGAAAAACACCTGCAAAGCCTATTCGGAATCCCCCATCCGGTAGCCGACGCCGCGGACCGTGTGGATCAGTTTTCGCGAAAAGCCGGTGTCGGCTTTCTTCCGGAGGTAGTTGATGTACACATCCACCACGTTCGTCATGGTGTCAAAGGAGAAGTTCCAAACGTGCTCGATGATCATGGAGCGCGAAACCGTCCGTCCGGCGTTGCGCATCAAGTATTCAAGAAGGGCAAATTCTTTGGGCGTCAGCTCGATGCGTTTTTCGCCGCGACGCACGATCCGGTCCACCCGGTTCAGTTCGAGATCATCCACCTGTAGGCTCAGGTCCAGAGGGCGGCTGCCACGCCTCAACAGGGCCCGGACCCGCGCCGAAAGTTCTCGGAAGGCAAAAGGCTTGACGAGATAATCATCGGCCCCCAGGTCCAACCCTTCCACCCTCTCCTCCACGCGCGAGCGCCCGGTGAGAACCAGTACCGGCAACGGCTGCTTTCTGCTCCGGATTTGCTTGAGGACCTGCAAGCCGTGCAGCCGGGGCAGAATCAAATCTAGAAGCAGAAGGTCATATTCATACGCTTCGGTCATCTCCAAGGCCTGCTGCCCGTCCAGGACAACATCGACCGCGTAGTGCTCGGCCTCTAAGCCTTTCTTTAGAAAACTAGCCACTGACCGGTCATCTTCAGCAACAAGAATACGCACAGGAAAACCCTCCGGGCTCACCGTTCCGGGGTGCGCTCCGCAAATCTTCATCCCTATCGCGAGATTCAAGTAACTTCATTAACTGTAATTAATGTCGGCAGGAGGGGAGGGAAAGTTGAGGCCAAGGCCAGCGGGAAGGGCTACTTCGCTGTCGGCGAACCGCAAAGGGCAAGGAGAACCACGACTGAGAATGAGGATTGAGGCCTTACGGGGCTGCAAGGAAGAACCCACCGCTAATGAAAAGGCCGATTGGCCATGTCTAGCATCTACCGCCTCACGGAAATCAGCACAACGCCGTGCGCGGGGACCTCGGCAGAGAATTGATCCGCGACCCTCCCCAGGTCTTTGTGCGCCCACAGGTCGCGGACGCGAAGCTTGCCATGCAGTCCCAGATCTGACCATGAGACGCTCATCCTGTTGGTGGAGTCCCCACGGTTGAAAAGTCCCACAGCCCACTCTTTATTCTCCAGCGGCCGGGCGGCAACGACCAACGGCCCTTGTTCGGAAATTTTCTTCACGGGCAGGGCCGCGGGGTCCTGGTCAATGGCGATCACTTCGGTGTTCATGAGAATGGACTTTGTTTCCGCAGTCATGGTGCGCAGATCGTTGCCGGCCAGCAGAGGGGCGGAGAGAAGCGCCCACAGGCTCATGTGGGTGCGGTATTCGTCGTAGGTCATCCCGCCGTTTCCAACTTCCAGCATATCGGGGTCGTTCCAATGCCCGGGCCGCGCATAGGAAGCGATCTTGAACTGACTGAAACCGATTTCACTCATTCTCTTCCACGTGTCGACGATGTCCCCGGTGGTCCGCCACTGGTTGCCGCCCACCTTCGCACCCCATTTCCATACCTCGTCCGTCCCATACTGACAAAGGCTGAAGACAATGGGGCGGCCGGTGGCTCGCAAGGCGTCTCCCATCTTCTGGTAGACGGCCCGCATTTCCGAATCCTGATAGATACGGCCCGCGCTGCACCAATCATATTTTAAGAAATCGACTCCCCAGGCGGCGTAGGTCTTGGCATCCTGCTCCTCATGACCGTAGCTGCCCAAATAGGCCCCACAGGTGTTGGGGCCGGGAGAAGAGTAGAGGCCCAACTTCAGTCCCTTGGAGTGAATATAATCGGCGAGGGCTTTCATGTTGGGAAATTTCCGATTGCCGGTGATGTTGCCATGCGCGTCGCGCATGCCCTGCCAGGAGTCATCAATATTGATGTAAGTGTAGCCCACATCGCGCATGCCGCTGGACACCATGGCGTCAGCCATTTGGCGCACGGCCGCGTCATCAACCCTGAATCCCAGGTTATTCCAGCTGTTCCAGCCCATCACGGGTGTACGGGCCAAGCCGTTATCAGGAACCTCATGCAGCTCCGGCAGAGGTAAACGGGCCGGCAGGGCCAACGCCGCGCGCGTGGTCCGTTCAGCAATACCACTTCCGCCCAAATGGGCGCCAATCCGAACATGAATTCGGAGTTTGCCGCCCTGGACGGTGCCATCGCACATGCCCAAGCGAGGTGGGTTGGCGGGCCACAGAACGAACTCCAGGTGGAATTTCCCCGCTGCGAATGTTCCTTTGCTGATGGGTCGCTTGGCAAGGTCGTACCAGACCGCGCCGGTAATTTTCTCCCCGGATTGGTGGAGGTCCAAGAATGCCTTGATGAAGTTGCCGTCGCCGGTGGATACTTCCGCCACCCAGACGCCGGATAGATCGTTCTCCTTGGCCGCGGGAGTTGCGCTGGTGAAGAACACGGATGAAAGCAGGAGAATCAAGACAAAGACAGATCCCGCTATCAGTAAGACACGCTTGCCGTCTTTGAGTTTCAATTTCTCCTCCAATTCGCATGAATGCCGGTCGCGGCACATTTTGCCGCGAGGATATCATGGCGAAAGGAAAACCGCTATGTCTTCTTGATACCGAACTTCTCCAGGCGATATTGAAGGGTGCGAAAGGTCATGCCCAGCAGATGCGCTGCTCGCGTAATGTTCCCATTGGTGCGCTGAAGCGCTTGAACGATCTTGGCCTTCTCATGCTCTTCCCACGAACCTTCCGGAATGATCGGCACTAGAACTTCCTGGGAGGTTCCAGAAGTGGCAGCGGCAGGCCAAACCTTGGCCGCGCTCGCAGCTCTCTCGGTTGCCACTAGTTCCGGCGGCAGGTCGCAAAGTTCCACCTGATGTGTCTCGCCCAAAACCACGGCGCGCTCAATCGCCCACTCCATCTGCCGGATGTTTCCCGGCCAATGATAACTTTGCAGGGCGGCCAACGCGGCCGGAGAAATGCCTCGAACTTCACGCCCCCCCGCCAACGACGCTCGGCGCATGAAGTGCAGGGCCAGTTCTTCGATATCCTCCTTCCGGTCCCGCAAAGGAGGGCAGACGATCGGGATTACTTTGAGACGATAGTAGAGGTCTTCGCGAAATTTGCCTTCCCGCATCAGTTGGTCCAGATTCCGGTTGGTGGCGGCGATGATACGCACGTCCACCTTGATCGGCTCCGTGCCGCCCACCCGAAGGATTTCTCGCTCCTGGAGCGCCCGCAAGATCTTGGCTTGCAGGGTTAGCGTGGTGTCCCCGATTTCATCCAGGAACAGAGTGGATTGATTGGCTTTCTCAAACAGCCCCTTCTTCTGCTGGTGAGCGTCGGTAAAAGCGCCTTTTTCGTGGCCAAAGAGTTCACTCTCCAGCAGAGTTTCCGTAAGCGCCGCGCAGTTAACGGCCAGGAAAGGCTGGCTCCGCCGCGGGCTGTGCCGGTGAATCTCCCTCGCCACCAGTTCCTTGCCCGTGCCGCTTTCTCCCAGGACTAGAACGGTGTGGGCAGTTGGCGCGACCTTCATGATCATCCGCACCATTTCCTTGATGGCCGGGGAATTCCCCAGGATAGTTCTCTTGAGGGAGTCCAGGCGCTTGAAGGCGTCGTTGACAACCTCCAAGAGCTTCGAACGGTCCACGGGTTTTTCCAGGTATTGATAGACTCCACGCCTGGTGGCGTCAATGGCGGATTCGATGGAAGGATATCCCGTGATGAGAACAACTGCGACCGTGGGATCGGCCCGCAATATTTCCGTGAGCAGTTGGATACCGGTCATCCCCATCAGGTTCAAGTCGGTGAGGACCAGATCGAACCGTTTCTGAGCCACCAGTTGCAACGCCGCCTCGCCGCTGGAGGCGGTGACGGTGTCATAACCTTCGTCCTGGAGAATGTCCCTGTAAATCTCTCGTTGTCGTTGCTCGTCATCAACAACTAGAACCGATCCTGCAGGCATGGGTGTAATCCTTAGGCAACACTCGAGCTGGCAACCGTGGGGGGGCTGGCATCAACCTTGGCCGAGAGCGGTAATTCCATAACCAACACCGTCCCTGGAATATTCTCATTGGAAATAAAAGCCCGGCCTCCGTGGTCCTCAACGATCTTCCTGGTAATCGCCAGTCCCAGTCCGAACCCGGTCGCCTTGGTGGAAAAATAAGGGGCAAACACTTTCTCCTGGTCATCTTGTGGGATGCCAGGTCCCGTGTCATGGACGCGGATCTGCAGATATTCGGCCCCGTCTTTCGCAGATACCCTTTTCCCTGTAATTTGGACGTTTCCACCCTGAGGCATGGCTTGTACAGAGTTGGTCAGGATGTTCAGGAAGCAGGTCTTGAGCTGCGCAGCATCAGCCTGAAGGGGCGGCAGGTCCGGAGGCAAACTGACCATCATCCGGATGTGCTGCTGGCTCGCTTGCTTTTCCACCAAGCCCCTTGCCTGTTCAACCAGGGCTTGAATATCACAGGGCGCAAGCTGCGGTTGCGTGGGCCTTCCCACCACCAGGAAATCGCTGACCAAGCGGTTGAGCCGGGTGATCTCCTGTTTCATATTGGCCATGCTGTTCTGTAATTCCAGCGCTGGAGTTTCGTCGAGCATCCAGCGTTTTGCCCGAATTTGATCAATACTCAGGTTTAGAAAATTCAAAGAGTTGCGAACTTCGTGTGCGACCGTAGCGGCAAAATGGCCGAGCAGAGAGGATTTTTCCGCTTCGTTCAGCCGCTTCTGAAGCTTGCGAGTTTCCCGCAGCCTTCCCACCATTTGATTGAAGGTCTGGGCCAGTTGCCCCATCTCGTCGCTTCCGCCTTCCGAGAGCGAAACCTCCAAATTGTCCTGCGCCACTTGGTTGGCGCCTTCCACCAACTGGTCAATCGGTTTTGTGAAGCGGAAGGCCAGGTAAACCACTGCAAACATTCCGGTCAGCATGGTGCCCAGAATCCACGCCAGCCAGAGAAGGTAGACGTGGTTGAGCATGGAACCCACTTCGTCCATTTCCCCGCCCACTTGCACGTAACCGACAACCTTCTCCCCTTGGATGATAGGAAACTTAATGTCGTAGTGCTGCTGGACCGGGCCGGGTTCAATATCAATGTCCCTTAGCTGCGCGGTGATCCGAATGGGGCCCTCCCTCCTCCGGATCTGGCGCTTACTTAGCTTGACTTTCTTCCCGACTTGCCTGGGATTCGTGCTAGCCACCACTTCCCCCGAAGGAGAAATTACATTGATCGAAGAGAGTCCTGCGCCTTTCAGCGCGCTCAAGTAGTCGCTTAGGGCTTTTTTCCGATCAACCTTGGAGGGAATGCTGGCTTGGGTTAGCTGGATGATTTCCAGAAGGTCCGAAGTCTGGCCGGCCACATAAGCCTTGATTCGGCGGTTGTGCTGCACATACGCCACCATCAGAATGGCGCTTGTGCTGGCCGTGATCAGGAACATGACCAGGGCGAGC
The DNA here is from genome assembly GCA_046705545.1 of Terriglobia bacterium. Taxonomy (GTDB): domain Bacteria; phylum Acidobacteriota; class Terriglobia; order UBA7540; family UBA7540; genus JAMCXS01. The sequence goes on along the minus strand of JBJKQF010000174.1, from coordinate 4,075 downwards.
CGGGTACGAAATCGCAGATTCAGAATGCCTTTGCTCAATCCCCGCCTCGGAGACACAGCCGGGTTTTTCGGCGTCGCTCCGATTCTAGCCGAACCACTCCAGGGGGTCAATGAGGCCTCAACCCCGGCATCAAACGCCCCAATCCTCGTTCGCCCCAGGCCTGTTAAAGCCAAGCTGGCCGGGATTTCTTTTAAGTAACTTTAACGCAGGGGAAGGCGTCTAACTGTATTGAAGTAAGGGGGGACGATGGCTTGGACTTTATTGGCCGGGATCACAAAGCTTTTCCTGGCAGGTGTTGGTGTCCTTTATGCCGGGCTCGTTTTCATAGCCTGGCGGACCGAAGGAACTCACTATCGGCTTCGCTTTGATTGGCATGACCCGGCTCACTCTGGTGGACGTCTCCTCGTCTGGGTAGGTGTTTGGGTGGTCAGCGCGGTGTTTCAAGGGGTCAAGGGAGCCCTGGATACCCTGGAAGATACCTCCGCAGACGTGGGCGAGTGGCTCTTGCACCACCGGTGAGCTTAGAGCTAACCAACTCATTGCAATAGCGTTATTCAAACTAACCGAGACCGTTGTCTCGATTTCCGCTATCTCCGCCAAGTCCTGAAACCTCAACAATTTCTAAAAGGGCTTGCGTTTTGCCTACCGCTTCTGCGATTTTATTGTGGCTGGCGCCCTGCGTCCCCGGAATGATGACTGGAAGCTTTAAGCTCTAATAATTCTTAAGGTAGCACTGGGCTGGAAAGGTTCCATGGATGAAGGTCTCGAATATTGGGTTGCTATTTCCCTCATTGAGGGATTGGGAGTTCGAGGCGCGCACAGGCTGATCTCCCAATTCGGGTCGCCGCAAGCAGCCTACATGGCGTCCCTGACGGAGCTTGAGGGCTCAGGACTCGCTTCAGGCGTCTGCCAAGCGGTTTTCACACAGTCAGGCCTGAAAGAAGCCGAAAGGGAGATTGAGGAGGCTCGAAAGAACGATTGCCAATTACTGCCCTTTTCGAGCGAGGCTTACCCGCCCTTGCTCAGGGAGATTGCCGACCCTCCTTTATATTTATATGTTCGCGGGAACCTGAAGGTTCTCAGCGAGTATGCCTTGGCCGTGGTTGGCTCCCGAAGGCCCTCTGCCTATGGTCTTCAGGTGGCGCGCCGACTTTCCCGTGATCTTGCGGAGCGCAACCTGTTCATTAAAAGCTGGTTAGCTAGGGGAATTGATTCAGCTGCCCATCACGGAGCACTTGAGGCCAAAGGAAAGACGGTAGCCGTGCAAGGCCGGGGAATGGACGCCATATATCCCGCGGAAAATAAGCGATTGGCGGAAAAAATTGCGGAATCAGGGGCCGTTATTTCAGAATTTCCTCTGGGAACCGGACCAACTCCGGAAAACTTTCCGATTCGCAACCGGATCATAAGTGGTTTATGTTTGGGAGTCATGATTGTTGAGGCCAGCGAATACAGCGGTTCCCTGATTACGGCGCGCCTGGCCACCGAGCAAAACCGGGAGGTTTTTGCGGTGCCAGGCAACATTACCACAGCACAAAGCTTTGGCCCGAATCATCTCATCAAGCAGGGGGCCAAATTGGTCGATCAATGGATGGACATTATCGAGGAATTTCCGCCGGAAGTTCGGATGCAACTTCTCCCTCCAGGGGAGGCATCGGAAGAAAAGCAGCCTACTGCGGGCGCCGGCACATTGTTCGAAGAGTCTCTCACTCACGAACAGAAAACGGTTTTCGAGGCCTTGCGCGTCGATGAGGCGCTTTTTGTCGATGCCATTTTAAACACAGTGCCGCTCACCCAAAGCCAGGTGCTGCAAACCCTGTTGGAGCTGGAGATGAGCGGACTGATCCGGCAATTGCCAGGAAAGAACTTCATCCGGAAGCTATGATAGAGAATGAGAAGCTTTCCGGGCAAGGAGAAGGTTCAGAGGTTCCAATCTAATCGCAGGTCGCTAAGTATGGGCAAATCACTCGTTATCGTTGAATCACCGGCTAAAGCCAAGACTATTAACCGCTATTTGGGCTCCGGCTACGTTGTCAAGGCTTCTATGGGGCACGTCATGGATCTCCCCAAAAAGGAGCTGGGGGTCGATCTCGACAATGACTTCAAGCCCAAGTACATCATGATCCCCAACAAGAAAGAGACCATCCAGGCGCTGAAATCCGCCGCTAAAGGGTCGGAATCCATCTACCTGGCCGCCGACCCGGACCGCGAGGGAGAAGCCATCTGCTTTCATCTTCGCGAACTGCTGGATTCAAAAAAAGTAAAGTTTTATAGGGTCCTGTTTAATGAAATCACCCGGGAAGCCATTAAAGAGGCTTTTAATCATCCCCAGGAAATTGACGCTCACTTAGTGGACGCCCAGCAGGCGCGCCGGGTGCTGGACCGCTTGGTGGGGTACCAGGTAAGCCCCTTGCTCTGGGATAAGGTGAAAAGGGGAATTTCCGCCGGGCGTGTGCAGACCGTCGCTTTGCGGCTGATCGTTGAACGTGAACGGGAAATCCAGGCCTTCATAAAAAAAGAATACTGGACCATCGGGGCAAAGCTCCAGGGAAAGAATCCTCCCGCTTTTGAGGCTCGGCTCATCAAATTCCAGGGAAAAGACCTTGAGATTCCAGACCAGGCCTCTGCAGACCAGCACCGGACAGCTCTTGAAAAAGCCGCCTTCAGCGCGCAATCGGTCGAAACAAAAGAAAGGCGCAAATATCCCGTGCCGCCTTTCATCACCAGCAAACTTCAGCAAGAGGCGGTGCGCAAGCTGCGATTTTCCGCTAAGAAAACCATGATGCTGGCTCAAAAGCTCTACGAAGGGGTCGACCTCGGCATGGAAGGCTCGGTAGGCCTGATCACCTACATGAGGACGGATTCCACACGCGTGGCGGACAGCGCCCTGGATTCGGTCCGGGCCTACATCCAAAAAACCTACGGAAATCCCTACTTGCCGGAGAGCGCGATTCGCTACAAGACGAAGAAGGGAGCACAAGACGCCCACGAGGCCATTCGTCCCACCTCCATGGAGCGCTCCCCCGATGCGATGCGCTCTTATCTTTCCGCGGATGAGCTCAAACTCTACAAGCTCATCTGGCAGCGCTTTGTCGCCTCCCAGATGAATCCTGCCATCTTCGACCAAACCACCATCACCATCGCGGCGGAGGATTATCTGCTACGCGCCACGGGTTCGGTCGAGAAATTCAAAGGCTTCCGGGCCGTCTACGAGGAAGGCCGCGACGACAAGCCCGAGGAAGATGATGAGGAATCCAAGACCCGGCTGCCGGAGGTCGAGCAGGGTGAGGCGCTGGAATTGCTGAAACTCCTGCCCGAGCAACACTTTACGGAGCCGCCGCCTCGCTATAATGAAGCCACGCTCGTCAAGATCCTTGAAGAGAAAGGCATCGGTCGGCCCTCAACCTACGCCACAATCCTCTCGGTGATTCAGAACCGTGACTACGTGGAAAAACATCAAGGGCGCTTCTTCCCCACCGAACTCGGCATGGTGGTCAACGACCTGCTGGTCAAGAGTTTTGCCGACATATTCGACGTTGCCTACACCGCGCGCATGGAAGAAGAACTGGATGACGTGGAAGAGGGAAAGCTCACCTGGACCAAGGCCCTCGGTGAATTCTACAAGAAATTCAAAAAGGACCTGCGGGTCGCCGAGCGTGAAATGCAGGACTTGAAAGGCGAGGGGATCCCCACCGACGTCAAGTGTGAGAAGTGCGGCAAACCAATGGTGATTCGTCTGGGACGTAACGGCCAGTTCCTGGCATGCACGCGATATCCCGAATGCGACGGTACCAGCGACCTGCCTCCCGAGCTCGCCGCCAAGTACGGCTCCGCGGCGCTGCCGGCGCCGGAAGTTCCTGAGCAAACTTGCGAGAAGTGCGGCAAGCCCATGACGCTGAAGCGTGGCCGCTTTGGTTATTTCATGGCCTGCACTGGATATCCCGAGTGCCGGAATACCAAGAAAATCGTCATCAAGGAAGGCACAGCCACAGCTGTGGGCGATGTCCCACTCGAGGAAAAATGTCCCGAGTGCGGCAACAACTTGGTCAAGAAGCACGGCCGATTCGGAGAATTC
>JBJKQF010000173.1:0-6895 GCA_046705545.1 Terriglobia bacterium | reverse complement strand
TTAAAATGCCTGGCGCAGCACTGCAGGAACCTATTAGGTAGAATCGGATCCCTTTTCCAATCTCTGAGCAAACGGACATTCTTGCGACGCGTGCGCTATCCACATGGGGAGAAGCAGAAAATCACGCCCGTGACGCCGCAAAAGGCCCGCCAATTCTGGTTCAAGCGCAATCGGCCAGAGTGACCTACGCAATGCGGATGACTCAAATTCAGGCAGCGCAATGCCGAAGGATAGCCCTATTGACTTACGCGTTAATAAGCATTTCATAGAAAGTTAACAATTAAAAACTAATTACGCATGACGCTTCATTCGCGTGCAGAAATTTGCGCGGATTTGCGCTGCCGTTCGACTCCTTACTTCATGTCGCCCAAGGCTATTTTGAACCGTGATGCGAATTTTTTTGCAACGTAAATCGAACACGGTGCGGAACTTTCTCTACTGAACAGTCGAGATTCCCAAGGTCGGCCCAAATGAGTGGGTTGTTTGGCGACCTATGTGCGCATAACAAGGCTTGCTGATGATACTGCAAAGTGTTGCCGAATGGAGGCACGGGGAAGTTGGACGCGCTTCTTGCTTAAAAGCGCCGCTCCGTGGGCAGTAGCATTGGCCGAAAAGTAAACAGGTGGAAAGAATCATATCCATGACCAATGCCTGGACCCAAATATTTGATACGAGGGAGCTCCGCATGGAGTCGATGACAAGCAAACTTGACGGACGTTTAATCGCATGCCAGGACCCGCCCCCCCGCGAGGTCATCTTCGGGCAAACCGAGAGCATGAAAGAGATCAAGCAGATCGCTGAAAAGGTTGCCGCTACCAGCGCACCTGTCCTGATTTTAGGAGAGAAAGGTACGGGCAAAGAGGTCCTTGCGCGGTATATCCATTGCCGGTATCCCGGTCCTGACGCTCCCTTCTTCAAGGTGAGTCCGCCCATCTCCATGGGGAACACCCTCGACCAAGCAGCTTTGCAGGTGGAGGAAGAAGCCTTTGGGGATGATGGCGGCATGGACTTGCTCCAGAAACCCCTGGTGCGCCTGAGCACCTTGTTCGTCGAAGAAATTGCGGATCTCGATCTAAACCTGCAGCTCCAGCTTGCCCAGCTCATCCAGGGATCAAGGTCCTTCGTGCTGGGCGGGAACAAGGACATTCCGGTTATCCTGCGCGTTATCTGCGCCAGCAGCCATGATCTCGAAGCTGAAGCTGCCGCGGGGAGGCTGCGGGAGGACCTGCTTTCGTCGCTCAGCGTCGTACGGCTTTCAATGCCGCCGCTGCGCGAACGACGGGAGGACATCCCCCAGCTCGCCCACTATTTTCGGGAGATTTATAACCAGAGATTTGGTTGCCAAACTGCCCCTCCCGCAGCTCATTTGATTGATCGCCTTAAAAGGCATTCGTGGCCGGGCAATATCCGTGAGCTGGAAAGCGCCCTCAAACGTTACGTGGTGTTGGACACTGAAGAAATCATTAGCGGAGAGCGCCGCGCAGCGGAGGTTGAAGAGCCTCAAGCGCTAGAAGCCTCTCCGCACCTTCCCGTTTCGTTGAAGCAGATCACTCGAGAAGCCGCCCACGAACTGGAAGGCAAGATCATCCTGAAAACGCTCCAGAAAACCCAGTGGAACCGGAAGCAGGCGGCACGGGCCTTGAACATCAGCTACCGCGCCCTGCTTTACAAGATCAAGGAAGCCGGCTTGCCACCCAAGAGACGCCGCAAGGCCGTACACGAGGGCACATTGGGCAAGGAGTCGCACGGAAACGGCGGCCCAAGGCAAGACGCCGCCTAATGGGATCTCTGCCGAAGGCAGCGTAAGAGGGCTCCAGGAGCGATTGAGAGTTTGAGTTGGTCCTCTCGCAAACAAGTTTGAAAGCGGTTTAGGAAAGGGGCGTAGAGCCCGCCGGAGACCGCTGGCGAGAGCGTTGTGACAGCCGCCCGGCCATTGCTTTGAGGCCGGACCTGGCAGCTGGCGAAAGAATTTGGAAAGGGCCGCAATGTAAGCCACAGGGCGGAGCTATGCCCAATTGGCGAACACTGCGAAACGATGCGGAATCTATGCGAGATGAGTACTGGTACGCTCTATACACCCGGCACCAACACGAAAAGACCGTCGCAGACCTTCTCGGCGCCAAAGGTTTTGAGGTGTTTCTGCCGGTCTATTCGGTTACTCATCAGTGGAAGGATCGCGCCAAACAGCTATCCCTGCCCTTATTTCCTTGTTACGTGTTTATTCATGCCAGTCTTGACCACCGGTTGCCCATCGTGACAACGCCGGGAGTCCATGATTTTGTAGGCACAGAGGGGCACGCGGCCCGAATTCCCGAGACGGAGATTGAGGCGGTACGCCGCACCATCGACAACCTCCTCAACATTGAACCGCATCCATTCCTGCAAACTGGCGATTGGGTGCGAGTCAAGTCTGGCCCCCTGGAAGGGATCGAAGGAATTTTGATTCGTAAGACAAATCGGTTTCGGCTGGTTCTTTCCGTAGAGATGCTGGCAAAGTCCGTGGCTGTGGAAGTTGACCCTGCGGTTGTGGAGAAATCCCGGTCGCACGGGAGTGGACATAACCATCCGCTCGCCAGAGGCGGAAATGTTCTGTTGCACCCAGGAAAGGATTGGCGCGCTGAAACGGCATGAACGGTAATGCAGCCGCTCAATTTCGTAAAACCCAAGGAATTGGCCGAAAGAAGGCGGCTTAAACGAACTGAGGTCTAAAGGCGGACGGAGGTAATGGCATGGCAGAAACTGAAGGTCTAATTCGCAAGGGAAATCGGCAGCAACCGAGCGTTTACTATCCCCCCATAACGCTCAGCGAAACCCCGCCGGGAGGCCACAAGGAACCCGGCTGGAAAGGGCTCTTGCAGATCTTGCAGAAGAACTGGGCCTTGTCGGCGGCGTTTGCATTGTCCGTCTTGATTGGGGTCATCATCCTGACCGCCCTGATGACGCCAACCTACGAGTCCAAGGCTCTTCTGGAGATTGACCCGCCCGGCTCAGCGCCCTTCGCCCTTCAAAACACCACCAGTACGGAGCTGGGCAGCACAAGCTACGTCGATACCCAGCTTGAAATTCTCAGGAGCGACGACTTGGCCATCGCGACAATCCGGGATCTGCATTTGGATCAGGATCCCGAATTTGTGGCTCGAGGCACGCTGAGTAAGATTATCGCGGCGATCACTGAGCCTTTTGGCCAAAGTCATTCCAGCAAGGCAGGCCTCACCGTTAAGGAAGAGCGGGCCTTGAAATCCTTCCGAGATAGGTTCTCGGCCGACCAGGTACGGCAAAGTCACCTGGTCGAAGTAAGCTTCGACAGCCGCGACCCCAAAATGGCCGCCAAGGTTGCAAACACCGTGGCGCAGCTTTTCATCAAGAGAAACTACAAGATGCGCTACGGGGTCAGCGTGCAGGCGTCGCAGTGGGTTTCGCAGCAGTTGGACGCCTTACGTGGGAAGATTGCGGCCGCCAACCAGGCTGTGGTGGATTACCAGAACCAGAACGGGATTGTGAACATTCCAGACGGGCAGAACCAAACCACGAACACCGTCACCCAGAAGGTTTCCCAGCTCAATCAGCAGCTTACGCAGGCTGAGGCTGATCGCATTGAGCAAGAGGCTTACCTCAAGATGGCGGAATCCGGGAACACGGCTTCCCTGCCCCAAGTTCAGAACAGCCCCCTCTTACAAAGCTTGATTCAGCGCCTGGCGGATGGCCGGGCGCAATTGGCACAGGCCAAGGCGATTTACGGAGACCGTAACCCCAACGTGATCCGTCTCCAGGGACAAGTCAATGAGATGGAGTCACAAGTAAAAACCGAGCAGCAGCATCTTGTGACGCAGCTCAAGATCAGCTACGGCTCTGCCCGGTCCCGCGAAGCCCTGCTGACGCAAGCGATGAACCAAATGCGGGGAGACATCAACAACATGAACCACAAGATGGTTCAGTACAACTTCCTGAAGAGTGAGGCGCAAGCGAGCGAGGATCTTTACAACACGCTGTCCGCACGCCTGAAAGAAGCGGGGATCACCGCAGGCCTGGGTTCGGGAAGTACCTTCGTCGTCGATCCCGCCCGAGTGCTCAGCACCCCCACCAGCCCGCGCCGGCTTCAAATCATTGCGGCGGGCCTGCTCCTGGGTCTGCTGGGCGGCCTGATCCTGCCGTTTATCCGGGAAAGCCTGGATGACACCGTCCGCAACCCGGAGGACGTAAAGAGCTGGACCGGCCTGAGCACGGTGGCACGGATTCCATTGGTCAAAGCGACGAATGGCAATGGCCACGACAAACTCGCGCTGGCTCGCCGAATCTTCCAGTTCCCGGAGCCTATCGGGGAAAACGGCAGCAAAGCTCGGCTTCAGCTCTTCATGGAGAAGCCCCGTTCCCCGGAATGCGAGGCCGTCCGTAACCTGCACGCAGAGATCAAGCTAACCCGTCCCAAGAAGCCGCTCCAGGTCATCCTGGTTGCGTCCTCTGCTCCGCGCGAAGGCAAGACGACGGTCGCAATCAACCTAGCAACCGTAATGGCCCAGCACGGCAAGACTTGCCTGATCGATGCAGACGTGCGGAACCCGTCCGTCAGCCGAACCCTGGGATTTTCCTCCCGGGAAGGTTTGAGCGAAATTCTCGGCGGGTCAGCCGAACTGGAAAGTTGTCTGGCGCCTCTTCCCAGCGTTCCCGATCTGACCATTCTACCGGGCGGGCGAGCGACAGCCAGTCCGGGGGACGTGATCAGTTGGAAAAGCATGCGAGAAATTCTCCAGGTTCTGAAGCATCGCTTCGACAGCGTCGTCATCGACTCTCCACCGATCATTCCGTTTGCAGACGCTCGAGCCCTTTCGACCCTCTCGGACGCCGTCATTCTGGTGGGACTCTGCGGATCAACAACCCGCCAGGAAATTACTTCCAGCGCGGAGATCCTTGAGGAAATTCAAGCGCCCATTTTGGGAGTGGTGCTCAATGCCGCGGAGAGCGACACACGCTATTACGATTACTATGCCCGCAGCCAGGCGTAATGCCGACAGGGAGGAAAGACCCATGAGATTATCGTACCGAAAAAATCATCTAGTCAGGTTCCTGTGCCTTCCGATCCTGGTGGTCCTGGCCGCCACGGTGGGCGCGTTTGGAAGCAGCGAGAGCGCAACTCCAGCCTCGCAATCTGCGCAACGACCGGTGCAGAAGGCCGACTACACGATCGGCCCCGGGGACGTCCTGACCATCACAATCGGCGACTCCCCTGAAATGAGCGGCCGCTATCGCGTCAGCGACACCGGCGATATCGCCCTGCCTCTTCTTCCGCAGCCTGTGAAGGCTCAGGGGCTGACCACCCTCGGTCTGTCAAAAGCGCTCGCGGTGGCCCTTAAGAATGCGGAACTCCTGCGCGATCCCATGGTGAATGTTTTTGTCGAGGAGTTCCACAGCCGCAACGTAACGGTTCTGGGAGCGGTTGCCAAGCCGGCCGTCTACCCTCTCGACCGGCCAACCACTCTATTGGAAGTGATTTCCCTGGCGGGCGGACCGACAACCACGGCGGGCAACATCGTAACCGTCGTCCAGCCGGAGCAGGGCCCTAACGCCACACGGACGTTCAACCTGGCCAAGTTGATGGAAGGCAAAGACCCGTCCCAAAACATCTTCGTCCACGCCGGAGATTCCGTGAGTATATCCAACGCTCCTATCGTCTACGTCGTCGGCGCGGTGATGAGGCCCGGCGGCTACGTGCTGCAAGACCCGAAGTCTGGAATGACGATCTTACAGGCCCTAGCGGAAGCCCAGGGGCTGAACCGTGTGGCCGCTCCCAAACGAGGCCTGATCGTGCGGCGCGAAGAGGGAGGGAATAAGAGTGAGAATATCCCCATCAATATCGCGAAGCTCATGAATGGAAAACTCCAGGACCAGATGCTTCGCGCCAACGACATCCTCTTCATTCCGGAGAGCAACATGAAGAAGAGTCTGGATAAGCTGGGCGGGGTCGCCATGTCTGCGGTAAACGGCATGTCCATCTATGGGCTCGGGTATCGCGTGGCGGGTTTGTAACTTTCGAATGGCAGTATGGCCGCCACGCTTGGCGATGGGCCTGGACCTCAAGTAAGAGCGTTCCTCAACCTTGCGAGAGTTCATAAGCTTCTTCTGTTTTTCCTACAACTCATTGAAACAACGACAGCACCTGCAGGAGGTACTTTAAATGGCACAATCCGCATCACAGCAAGCTGACCGGACTCCGGCGAGCGGGACCTCAGGGGGTCCTACGAATAGCCCGAGCCCAGCCAAGCTTTCCTTCCCTTTTCTCGACCTGAAGGCTCAATATGCCACGATCAAAGACGAGGTCATGGCGGCTCTCTCCATGGTGATGGAGAGTCAGCAGCTCATTCTCGGGCCTGACGTCAAAACCTTTGAAGCAGAGATTGCTTCCTACGTGGGCGCACGCTTCGCCGTCGGCTGTGCTTCTGGATCAGACGCCCTCCTGCTGGCCTTGCTGGCCGCCGGGGTCGGACCCGGGGACGAGGTGATTACAACGCCTTTCACCTTTGTGGCCACGGCGGGGTCGGTTGCCCGAGTCGGGGCTAAACCCGTCTTTGTTGACATCGACAGGAACAGTTACAACATCGATCCGCAGCTCATCCAAGCTGCAATCTCGCCGCGGACCCGGGCCATCATTCCAGTCCATCTTTTTGGTTTGGCCGCCGATCTCGACCCGATCATGAAAATCGCCAGCGAGCACAACCTGGCAGTGGTCGAGGATGCCGCGCAGGCCATCGGCACCCAGTACAACGGCAACAGGACGGGAAGCCAGGGAACGTTCGGCTGTTTTAGCTTCTTCCCCTCAAAGAATCTGGGTGGCGCCGGAGACGGGGGAATGGTTACCACCAATGACCCTCAACTGGCCGACCGCCTGCGAATCCTGCGGGTT
>JBJKQF010000172.1:0-5517 GCA_046705545.1 Terriglobia bacterium | reverse complement strand
CATTGTGCAAAATTCCCCACTGCTGCCTCCCGTAGGAGTCTGGCCCGTATCTCAGTGCCAGTGTGGCCGTGCGCCCTCTCAGGCCGGCTACCGATCATCGCCTTGGTGGGCCATTACCTCACCAACTAGCTAATCGGCCGCAGCCCCCTCCTCAAGTGACCCTTGCGGGCCTTTGGTCCCGGCGGCTTATGTCGCCAGGATGTTATGCGGTATTAGCCCGAGTTTCCCCAGGTTATTCCCCACTCGAGGGTAGGTTAGCTACGTGTTACTCACCCGTTCGCCACTCTACTCATGCAGCTGTATTGCTACAGCCACATTTTCTCGTTCGACTTGCATGTGTTAGGCACGCCGCCAGCGTTGATTCTGAGCCAGGATCAAACTCTCGTTTGAAATTGGCTTGCCTGCGAAGAGTCCGAAGACTCCGCGCATGCCTATATTTTGGAGCTTCCCCCTCCGGGTTAAGGAGGGAGAATTCGCCCTTTCCTGATAAATCAGGATCGGGCAGCTCGCTCGGCTTGACACTCGATCCCGAAGGATCTTATGTCTTGACGTGGCTTGCTCAACTCAATTGTCAAAGAACTGGTTTGCCGGACTCAGCATCCGACCGCCCGCTCCAGGGCGTTCCAGCGGCTAGCGCCGCCGTCCACTCTGAAGAGCACTGTTCTGTCAGAGCAATTTTGTAGTTTACAGAGCGCGCACACTCTTGTCAAGAGCACAATTTAATCGCGCCCTTCACTTTGTGGACATTTTCATTATGGCTCAAATTTCCCCTCCGCTCAAGTCCACAAATCCTCGGCGGGAAGGGAGAGTGTAGCGCCGGATTCCGCTTAGGATTTCCGGGCCGATCGTGCATAGTGGGTAAAGGAGAGAGCGGCGCGGCCATGCGCGCTACTGGCCGCCGCTCCCAAAGCTTGCAGCCCTGGAGGAATTGGATGGCAACTATGGGACTCATCGAATACGAGGATGCCAGCCCGGAGGTTCGGGAGGTTTATGACGACATCATGGCCACTCGCAAGGCCAGCTGGATCAACAACTTCTGGAAAGCGCTGGCGCACGATCCCGCCACCTTGCGCCGCACTTGGCAGAGCATCAAGGAGATCATGTCCGAGGGCGCGCTCGACCGCCTGACCAAGGAGATGATCTATCTGGCCGTCAGCGCCACCAATCAATGCAGCTATTGCATCGCTTCCCACTCCGCCTCGGCGCGCAAGGCCGGAATGAGCGACGCCATGTTCCAGGAATTGATGGCCGTGGTAGGCATGGCGAATGAAACCAACAGCCTGGCCGGCGGCTATCAGGTGGAAGTTGACGAACAGTTCCAGGTCTAGTTTTTCAGCGCGGCCCTCGCGAGTCCTCGGGCGGAGCGTACGCACGCCCTGCGATGGCGGCGCACTTCATTCGATCCGGCTGGAGAGGATTTGTCCTGCCTCGTGGGTCCACCGGCAAAGCGTCTGGACGTCGGCGGAGGTAAGACGCGCTTTCGGATGGAGAAGCGTATAGGCCTTATCGGGCATTTTGCCTTTTGCAACTTCTTCACAAACATCTTTCAATAAATCGCTTCTCTTCTTTGGAGAGTAAGCTCCCCACTCTGACAGATTCATCGCTTGGCGGCCCTCTTTCACATCGGTAGCGACCAGCCAGGAGACAGGCGCCACGCTGCTGTACCACGGCCAGACGGTGCGATTACTGTGGCAGTCGTGGCAGGAACGGTCCAGGAGGGACTGCACCTCGGGACTCATCGCTTGAGTCGCTTGGATCTCCTCTTGCGGGTTAACGGTTGGGTTGGTTCGGGATGGACGCACGAACTGAATGGCCACAAACAGCACGATGAGCGCCAGGACGGCGCGTTTGAACCAGACCGACATTTCAGCCTCCCTCGAACGTAGTTATCAAGCCGGTCGTGTATAAGCCACTGCCTTCAATATACCGCCGATATTCAGGGCGGAGAAGTGATTCAAGCTTCCATTTTGAGCGGGAAAAGCCTCAGGAAGGCGGTCCCTATCCTTCTCAGACGAGAGCCGCGATTCTTACGAGCGGATCATAATCAGTAGCATTTTGAATTTTTGCGTGGCCTTGAGGGCATGGGGTTCGTGGGCGGGCAGAATGACGGTGTCGCCCGTGCGCAGCGTAAAGGGCTTGCCGGAGACGGTCAACTCTCCTTCTCCGTCCAAGGCGCAGACGATGGCGTCGTAGGGTGAGGTGTGCTCGCTCAAGCTCTGCGCGGCGTCAAAGGCAAAGACGGTCACCGTGCCCGTCTGTTTGGCGATCACGTTTCGGCTGACCACGGCGCCTTCCTGGTAATCCACCAGCCCAGCAAGCTGGGCCGGCGCCGCAACCAACTTCTCCAACCGCCGAGTTGGGTTGCTCTCCTCCATGTCTTTCAAGTGTACACAATGGCCGGCGGTGTTGCAGCGTTATCCGAGCAATTTGCGCAACCCTTCGCACAGAGAGTCGGTGCTGGCGTTTTCCGGGAGGCCGAGAATTTCCTGCGCGGTATGCTCGTCCCCCTGCTGGCGGCCCTTGCACTCCAGGCGTTCCAGCAGCAGGCGCAGTCCCGTGGGATCTTTGCGGCGCGCCAGCCCCCACACCGCTTCTGAGCGCGCCGGCTCGTAGGGATCGCCTAGGCGCTGGTGCAGGGCCTCGCGAATTTGCGGTGAGTCTTCAGAGCTGACGGAGCCCAGCCCAAAAGTGGCCCAGTCGCGGACGATCTTGTCCTGATCCTCCGTCAACCCAATCAGCGCCTCGATGGACCCGGGCCCTTGGTGGGTGGCCACGCCCACCGCCACGGCGTGCCGCACGCCTGGAATTGGGTGTTGCTGTAGGCGCAGCAAGGCTTCCACGGCCTCCTCTGTGGAAAGGTACGCCAGAGCCCAGGCGGCTGAATAAACCACCCCTGCGTCGGCGTCTTCCAGCAGTTCCGTTGCGATCGCCACGCACTGGCTGAGGTACGGCCGCTCATCATCCGGCTTTCCCGCGCCCAACTGTCCCAGCACGTCAAGCCCCCGCGCCCATGCTCTTGGTTTTTCGGACCGGCAGTAGGCGGCGGCCAAATCAAATACTTCCTGGGTGCCCCGCAACCGGAGCGCTTCCACCGCCTTCCAGCTGGCCTCATCGCCGTAATCACCTTCGATTGCGGTGGCGAATAGCGCGGCTGTGGTTCGCGGATCCTGACTGGGGAATAGAGTCATCACTTCGCCTTTCTCTGTTTACCGGCGACTTTTAGAGATCGGCAGGATGGTGATTCAGCTTGAATGTGCAGCGTGGATTGTGCGCTCGTGTGGAAGTATCGGTGGTGGAAGCGCAGCGGCTGCTCGAGGAGGTAACTACTCTTCTTATGCTGCTTTGGTGGACGCTCGCGGCGCCCGCGCTGCTAAGCGGGCTGGGCTGATTTGTGGCTAGTGGTGGAACGCCACTCCCAGGTAGTACGGCCACAACACAATTGCCAACGCAATCTTCCAGGATGCCAGGTGCAAAAACCCCACCGTGAAGAGCCACGCGGCCACCCAAACCAGGCCCATAAAACCCTGCTGCCGGATTTGGACTCTTTCCATGCGCCCCAGTCTACACCCAACTTTCTCGCGTGGCGCAAGTTTGTGTTGTGCCGGTGGCTTGCACCTTCTCATCCTTTGCATCGAACCCACGCCGCGCGTAGGATAGAAATTGGCGACAACTTAATTATTTTGAGAATCCCGCTCACCGGCGGGGAGGAGGTTTTTATGCGGAAAAGCATGATGCGCATTCTTATATTAGGTATGGCGTTTGGAGTGGCTTTTGGGGCGATGGGAACGGCTCGCGCCCAAACCGCAGGTGGCCGGGACCACGCCCAGCAGCAGATGCACCAGGGCATGCAGTCAATGATGCAGCGAATGGACGCCATGATGGCTCGAATGCAGGGCATGATGGCTGAGCGCCAGGGGATGATGGGAGGCGGCCACGGCATGATGAGCGGGGGCATGATGGGCGGCCAAGGAATGGCCGGGATGCGCGGCAGTAGCGCTTCTAACGGCAACTGGCGCGGCATGATGCAGTCGATGCACGCCATGGGTGAAAACATGCAGCGGATGATGACGCGGATGGACGCCATGTCCGGTGAAGGTTCAATGTCCGGCCCGCAAGCCAGTTCACGCCTGAAATCCATGCAGCAGCACATGCGCGGCATGATGAATTCCATGCAGGGTATGCTCTACGACCTGGACCAGATGGGCAAGACCCCGCCCGCGGCGCGGTAGGGGCGGTGCTAAATTTAAGCGGTGGGGCCGGGCTGGAGGCTGCATAAAAACATGTGAGCTCTTCTTGCGGATTCTCTCCCTCTCCCCGCTGTCGTGCCAAAGACAAACCAATGCAGTTGCCAGCCGCCGCTTCCCTCCGGCAAATACCCGGCCAGGGGGTCAGGTATTTAATCCGGAATTTTCCTGGGACTACCGGATTGAGCCCCGCTGGACAGAGCGGGACAATGCGCCTATACGGTGAGGAGTTTGTTCGGCAAGGAACTTGTGCCCAGGGCTTTCCGGGGGCGCGACGTTCTGCATCCCTTTAGCGCTTAATCCTGGGAACGTCTTGGCAAAAAGCTGAAGCGGCGTGGCGTTGCCATGCCACCAATGGGACTGCGGAACCTCCGAGCACGGGGCCGCTCCGGAACAAACTCCAAATCATCAACAGACGCTTGGGGCACCTTGCGGGAGCGCGTGGGATTCTGCGCGGGCAAGGGAGGGGGGATTATGGCGGCGCGGTTTGAGAGATCGGGCGAGCTGCTGTTTTATCACAGCGTTCCGGTAGTTCCTGAACAGGCAAGACATGAGAGCCGCCGGCGCCGCATGGGCGTGTGGCTGGCGGTAGCGGCCGTGGTGGTAGGTCTGTTGTTCTTGGCCCCGCATGTGCTGGCGGCCGGTCACGCTCAGAGTTTCTTGGGTGGTGGGCTGGTGAGGTAGGTTTGCCCCGTTGGAAAGGCCGGTGGTTGAATCTTGGGGCGATTTGACCGCGGACCGTGGCGCGCCGGGTTCGTCAGCAGACGGTGCCGCTCGGTTCAGGACGGCTTTTTTGTGGGGCGAGCCGCCACAGATCGGCAGTGTGAGCGCCTGGGTGCTGGGCGCAGGGAAGTGTGTGTTACTGGCCGCCGCCTTAAAACGGGGCTGGGGAGGGTGTGTCGGCCTCGCTTTTTATATGGTTTATAGCCTACATAAGTAACCTTTTAGACGCTCCAAAAATGCAAGAACGGGATAAAGGGCCTTTCTCCAGGCGAAAGGAGTTTTCTTATTTTCCTTTTATTATCAATACGTTACACTTATAATGGGAATTCAAAATCAGTGCTTTTGAGAAAAGTTGTTTCAAAATTGAACATCGGGTAAATCTTACACGGTCTTGCCGGCTTCTTCTTTCAAACCCTCCGCAACCCACGCTGATAACCGACCTCCTCTCAGCGAGCCCTGTTCTCAGAGCCTAGAAAGCCGTAGAATGGTTGCACCGGTTGTGGCCAGCCCGTGCAGCCGGCGCTGCATCTAAAGCATCAATGGGTGAGGG
>JBJKQF010000171.1:0-5195 GCA_046705545.1 Terriglobia bacterium | reverse complement strand
CCTCGGCATCGCCTTTGGCAATTGTGCTCGTGTGCTCGGCCCTGCGATCGGACTTCTTGCTGCGGACTTGCTGAGGGTTGGGTTCTCCGGCCAACAGGCGGCGGACGTGGCGGTCACTGAACCCGAGGTTCTGCTTGATCCAATTCCCCCATGTGGGCTTTCCCGCTACCGGAACCCTCCGTCCAGGCTGCGAAAAGCGCTTCCGTGCCTCCTGGAGGTATGGAATGCTGTCCCGCAAAATCTTCCTCGCCGGTGACAGTCTTTTTGTGATGAAATCGCACAACTCGACATCGGCCATCGCCCGGGCGTGCTTTTCCCTTTCAACCTCAGTAATGATTTCGACCTCCGGACATTTGTCCGCAGGTTGCGAGTCTTGTGGTGCTTCTCCTTTGCTCATACATCCTCCCTTTGGCTGAGATATCGGCCCAGCATTAACGTCTCCCGTGCCAGCATCTTTCGGGGCACTGACGACTGTCCCGAGGGCAGCGCCAGAAAGCGCAACCGCTTTATAATGTTGTTGCTGCACAGCCAAAACCTCCTTCCTGGTGATCGACTTTGACCTTGTATCCTTGCTCATCTCGTATCTCTCCTTTTTAAGTTTTCTCAGCATGTCCGTCCTCTCATCCCGCTATTCCCGCTCTAGGGCCGGAACTCACTCTTCTCCCCTTTAATACCGTGTGAACGGTTATTTTCGAGCAAAACAGAGAAATATCTGTGGAAATCACCCAAATCCGAAAAAAGGGCAGGAAATTGTCAAAATTTTTGCAGAAAAAACTACGGGACAGTATTAGGTAAGAGGGGAAGTGCACCTTGGCCGAGATTTACCACTCCAGGACGCCGCGCTCATCGAAAAAGACTAGAAATAGACCGGAGAGATCAAATGATCTCCACAAATCGACCAAAAAAAGTCAAAAATAATAAATCCGCGAAGTGATTAAACTATCTCCTAAAATTCTTTTGTCTGCCTAACCACCTTACTACCAGTCAGTTAGCCAGAATATTCCTCTGTATTCATGCCGCCTAGGGCCAATTCTTAAAAGTATCGAAAGCTTCTTTTCTCAAAAAACTCAGTACTAACCAGTGTGACCTGCCAAAAGCCGGCCATAAGCCCTGCACGAGAAAGCGAAGGGCACCAACAATCGAGCAAGAAAATTTAGAGGGTGAAATGAATAACCAGAAAATTTTAGAAGTACCTTCGGGAAGAAAGACGGGATACGGTGACAACTTGGCGGAACCTGCCAGACACCCCCGAATGAGCCACCAGCAGGCACACCGGTTCCCGGCGGCAATCTCTGAGGCGAGCAATCTGCCGTGTCCCAAAACCGGCCAAGACGACATCGATAACGTCATATCCGACGAGGTGATAACCGGCCCGTACGAGGTGATATATGCTGACCCGCCGTGGCGCTACGACTTTATACCCGTAGCGAAGGACAAGGTGGAGAACCACTACCCCACCATGCCCACACCCGAAATCTGCGCCCTTCAGTTCAACATCGCCAAGAATGCTGTTCTCTATCTCTGGGTAACAGCGCCCAAACTTCCTGATGGGCTGGAGGTGATGAAAGCCTGGGGATTCACCTACAAAACACAAATGGTGTGGGACAAGGGCAGCCCGGCGTATGGCTACTGGTTCCGCGGGCAGCACGAGATCCTCTTGGTCGGCACGAGGGGGAAGTTCTCCCCTCCCCGAAAGTGCGCGCGCATCCCGTCCGTATGGCACGAAACAAGAACCGGGCATTCCGTGAAGCCCAAGGGTATCCGGGACATGATCAAGCAATGGTTCCCACATGCAAAGAGGCTGGAGGTCTTCGCCCGTGATTTGGCCGAAGGATGGGACTGCTGGGGCAATGAGGTGGCGGACTGCTGCACGAGCGAGAAGCGCAGGATGTCCGGGCTGTTCCCGGTCTCCTTGGGGGCAGCTCGCCCGACAGTTGACACACCGCTTGAGACTGAAAGCTGAACGACGAGCCGATGGAGCCCAGTGAAATACCTGCAGGGCGTAGCGGTCGGGAGCCACATTCGGGAGGATCTGTCACTTTTTTGTCTGAGCGGGCGTGGTTGACGGGATCTGCCCGAGCCATCAGTCATAGCTGATGCGAGTTAATATGGAAGCCACTACTCAAGTTGATAAATCGCTATCACCAGCCGCAGTATCCGAAGGGATCCACCCAGTAGTTGGGGGATCAGCAGAGGTTGCACCGAGGCTGGAGCCGTTCGCGGACGCCCAGACATCTGCTGAACCAGTTGCGCTCTCAGGGATTGTCGAAGCCATCCGGAAGGTCAGCCACGAACGCAAGTTACTTCTCGCCGAACTGCGGCTTGCTCTACAATCTGGTAAGAATGATGAGGCACTTCAATTGGCGCGGCAACTGTGCGGCCTGCAAAGGGGAGCAGAATGAGGAAGGTAATTGAACTAATCAGAGTTAGCACGGAGCAGCAGGCCGCGAGTAACAGGGCTTCCGTGCCCGCGCAGCGAGCTGTAAACATGCGAACATGTTCCCAGTATAAGCTTGCGATTGTGCGCTCAATCGAGATCTCTGACGTCTCAGGGGCTTGTGTGCTTTTGGCACCGGAGATTCAAGAGCTGATAAACCTTATACAGGCTCCCGAAATTGATGGAGTGGTAGCTCGGGAGTTCAGCCGCCTCATGCGGCCAGAGAATTTTTCTGACTACGCACTTCTTCAGGCATTTGCCGACTCCAACACCGTACTATATCTGCCTGAGGGGCCAATTGACCTTAGCAGCAAGACCGGTCGTCTATTGGGCACCATACGTGCAGCCATCGCTGGAATGGAGCGAACAGAAATTCTTGAGCGCGTCTGGGCCGCAAAAGAAGAAA
Organism: Terriglobia bacterium; assembly: GCA_046705545.1. GTDB lineage: Bacteria > Acidobacteriota > Terriglobia > UBA7540 > UBA7540 > JAMCXS01. The sequence continues at coordinate 2,352 of JBJKQF010000171.1, read as the reverse complement.
AAAGAAGGCGGGGAGAACTGGCACAGAGCCGCATTGTCTTGCCCTTCGGGGTCGGATACGAAAAGGGAAGTGGTTTTTATTACAAACCCGAAGCCGAACGGGTGCGAGAGGCTTTCCGGCTGTTCTTGGCTGGCAACCACAATTACAAGGAGCTCGCACGCCTTGTTGGCGTGACACCCAGAGGGATGCACCTGATTCTGCGCAATCCGATCTGGACGGGGTGGCGCGTAATCGACAAGAAGCGTGATCCTTCGGCTGCTGGCCGATATTCCGCTATAAACGGACGGCAAGCAGACCGCCGAAAGATTATGCGCGCCCCTGAAGATGTCATCCGGACCAAGGTAATTGAGGAGCCACTGATTTCAGAAGCAGACTTCCAAGCTGTGCAACGAATCATGGACTTGAAACAGAAGAAGCATTGGCGATGCCGCGACGACATTGAACGCCGATTCACATACCATGGCTTCTTGACCTGCTCAACTTGCGGCGAAGTTGTTCATACAGCATTTGCTCGTCGTGATTACTACGCCTGCAAGGGACGACGCAGTAAGCACACATGCAAGACAAAGTACATGGGTCGCTTGAAGCTGGAAATTGTGCTTGACGGGTTGTTCTCGAAACGTCTTACCAGCCTGCAATTCTTGCGAGAATGCGTAGAAGAGTTGAAACGGCGTTACGCTCAGAGGAACTCTGATTTTCAAGTGCAGCAACTTGGCGCTGAGGTCAACGGGCTCCGCAAGAAACGGGGGCGCGTAATAGATGGCTTTGTTGAAGGAGCGATCGGACGAGAAGAGAGAGACCGCCGCTTGTCTACAATTGACCACGATCTCCAAGTGGCAGAGGGGATACTGGCTAGAGCGACACCAACCTTGTCATTAGACGAAACAAAGCTTTTAGAGGCCTTTGCACCACTTGGGGAATGGGAATTCTGGACTAGAGATCAGAAGCGAGCCGTCCTCTCTGCCTTGGTGCCAGATATTAGGGTATCCAACTACAAAGTTGACTCTCTGGGTCTGAATTCCACTCTGTTCAGCAACGAGAATACCCGCACGGGCAGGGATTCATCGCCGCCGCCAGCATAAACCGCGACGGGAAGGTAAGAGCCATGGCTGCGCGGGAAATCGTCACCGTCCCGTCTTCCAGGGGCTGCCGCATTACCTCCAGAACGTTGCGGGCAAACTCCGGCAGCTCGTCAAGAAAGAGCACTCCGTTGTTCGCCAGGCTCACCTCTCCCGGGCGCGGCACGGCGCCGCCCCCGATCAGCCCGGCGTCGGAAATGGTATGGTGCGGCGCGCGGAAGGGCCTCGTCCCTACCAGACCTGTCCCGGGCTGGAGTAGTCCGGCTACGCTATGGATCTTGGTGGTTTGGATAGCTTCATCGAAGGTGAGCGGAGGAAGGATTGTGGGAATCCGCTTGGCCAGCATTGTCTTCCCGGCGCCAGGCGGTCCGATCATCAGGATGTTGTGCCCGCCGGCGCTGGCCACCTCGATGGCTCGTTTGGCATGCATCTGCCCCTTCACGTCATGGAAATCGATGGCGTACTGGCTGGCCTGGCCCAGCATATCCGCGGCATCAACCTTGGTGGGATGAAATTCCCGCGTCTCGTTGATGAAGTCCAGAACTTCCAGCAGAGAACGCATGGCGTAAACTTCCACGTCGCGAACCACCGCGGCTTCCGGAGCGTTTTCCGCGGGGACCACCAGTTTCCGGATGCCTTTCTGTCTGGCCATGGAGGCAATGGAAAGCCCTCCCTTAATCGGACGGATGCCACCGTCGAGAGACAACTCGCCCAAAAAAAGGCATTTCTTCAGATCCGATTTCAGCAGAACGCCCGTGGTGCCCAGGATTCCCAGCGCGATGGGAAGGTCAAAGCCGGAGCCTTCCTTCTTAACATCCGCAGGGGCAAGGTTCACAGTGATATTCTGGAAGGGAAATTCAAGACCGCAGTTCTTGATGGCGGATTTGATGCGCTCGCGGCTCTCGCGGACCGCCGCGTCCGGCAAGCCCACTGTCATGAAGTTTCCGAGGCCCGCGGAAACGTCAACTTCCACCTCCACCAGGTAGGCCTCAATCCCAAACGTCGCCGCGCTGAAGCTCTTGAAGAGCATGGACGCTCCCGCCTGCCTCTTGAAGTTGTAGCCTACTCCTTGAGCAGGACGGCGACTGGATTATATCAGAATTAACTGGAGATACTAGCCGATTAAGCTAGGAGGTGGATTCGCTGGCAGGCTTTCGGGGGCCGCGCATCTTCGCCACCTGCCGCGGACGCCGCTGGCAGGCAGGACAAAAGTGGCTGCTGCGACCAGCAATGATCAAGCGGCGGATGGGACGCCGGCAGCGCGGGCACGGCT
>JBJKQF010000170.1:0-7793 GCA_046705545.1 Terriglobia bacterium | reverse complement strand
GAACCCATCCGCATCAATTCCAAAGCATGGAGAAAGCGATTTTCAAAAATCGTTTCCGTGATCACCGACGATCCTTCAGCCTGGGTCATCAGCGCCATGTATTGCGCCTGCATGTCCGTGGCGAAGCCGGGGTATTCGCCGGTAACGAGGTCAGCCGCAAACAACGACCGGCCCGCCGACGCCTCCATCTTGCCGGGAGCAAGCTCCTGAATCTTAGCTCCGGCCTCTGAAAGCTTGCTTGTGATGGCGGTCAAGTGGGATGGGTTGACGTGTTCGAGAACCAGACGGCCTCCCGTGATCGCGGCGGCTACCAGGAAGGTTCCGGCCTCGATCCGGTCAGGAATAATCGTGTGCTCCGCTCCGTGGAGCTTACTGCTTCCTTGGATTCGGATGGTATCGCTCCCCGCGCCTTCGATGCTGGCGCCCATCTTAATTAAGAGCTCTGCGAGGTTTGAAATCTCCGGTTCCCGGGCGGTATTCTCAAGGACGGTCTCACCGTCCGCCAGCACCGCCGCCATCATGAGGTTTTCGGTACCCGTCACGGAGACGGTATCGAAGGCAAAGACCGCGCCTTTCAGGCCGTCCGCGCGTGCCTCCACGTATCCCTGCTGGATTTGAATGGAGGCTCCCAGCCTTTCAAGGCCTTTGATGTGAAGATTGATGGGCCGGCTCCCGATAGCGCATCCCCCCGGCAGAGAGACCCGCGCATGCCCAAAGCGCGCCACCAAGGGCCCCAACACCAGGACGGAGGCACGCATCTGCTTGACCAACTCATAGGGAGCTGTGGGATTCATCAATCGGCGGGCTTCTATCTCGACCCGGTTTCCCACCTCTTCGTGCGTGATGGAGGAATCGACGCCCAGTTCATCCAACAGGCTGCGCATGGTGCCAATGTCCCGGACACGGGGCACATTGCGGAGACAGACGCGTTCCGGCGTCACCAGGGCCGCCGCCATGGCCGGCAGGGCGGCGTTCTTTGCGCCGCTGATGGTCACGTGGCCTTCCAGCGGGGTGCCGCCGGTGATGAGAAATTTATCCATTTAGTTCGCCAATCTCCCAACTGCCCGGGAACTTAGTCACCGGGCCGCTGCGTCAAGTCGTCCCGCAGAATCAAATTCCTTAGCCGGGACAGCCAATTCAGAGCCCGCGGAAAGCGCGCCACTTTGCAACAAGAGTCCTGTAAGACTCTAAGGCTACTTCCGGGACTTTGTTCTCTGCTGCGTGCCGCGCCGCGGCGCCTGCGAACTCCCGGAGGAGAGACGTCGTTCCCACGCCTCCCGCAGAACCCTGGCAGGGTTGGGCTGCTCAGAAAGAAGCCGCAGAGCTTCTCTTTCCGAAACATTATTCCAGAGCATCAGTAACGCTACCGGCAAATTTCCTCCCGTAGTGGCCAAGATGAGCCCTGCCTTCCGAGGGGTTGTGCCCGTGGCCTTGACCAGGATCGAACGCCCGCGTTCCCAAAGTTTTTGATTCTTGAGCTGCACGTGCGTCATCCAGCCAGCGAGCACCCGGCCCAGCCGGACCATGGTGGCGGTGGAAAGCATGTTGAGCACAAGCTTCTCAGCAGTGCCCGCCTTCAAGCGCGTGGACCCTGCGATCACTTCCGGCCCGACTCTTACCAGGATCGGCACGTCCACGAGGCGCCGGAGGGGCGCAGCCGGGTTCGAAGTAATTCCTACGGTGTCGGCCCGAAGCCGCCGCGCATAGCGCACTGCCTCCAGCGTGTATGGAGTGCGACCGCTTGCCGAGAGGCCCACAAGAACATCGTCACTGTTAAGACCAAGCCGCTGGAGATCCTCCCGGGCCAGCTTGCGGTCGTCTTCAGCGCCCTCAACGGCCTTGAACATCGCCTTGTGGCCACCCGGCATAATCGCCAAAACGTCTTTGCTCCCGAAGGTGGGTAGGCATTCGGCGGCATCCAGCACGCCGAGCCTCCCGCTGGTTCCTGCACCGACGTACACCAGCCTCCCTCCGTCCGTCAAAGCTTCTGCTGCAAGGTCAACCGCCCGGGCGATCTGGGGAATCGCCTTGCGAACAGCCAGCGCAACTTTCTGGTCTTCATTGTTCATCAGGCGAAGAATTTCGACGGTGGGGAGAGCGTCAAGGAAAGCCGCCGCCGGATTCACCGCTTCCGTGATGCGCTCGTATGATTGCTGTTTCATAAAATCCTTCAGTGAGCCGCTGGCAGCGCCTCAGTTCACTCCCTTGTTCGCGGAAAGAGCAGACGCCGTAGTCTATTGAAGCGTGAAACTAGGCCAATTTCCTGCCGGAGAGGGTTTCCCATCCCCGCCGCGAAAAATCCCAATAGATTGCGCAACCGGAAAGCGCTGAAACAACTAGGAAGCCCACGCCGACGGCCGTGTCACCAAGGAGCAGCTTGCCGACTCCAAACAGCACCATATAGACCATCAAGCAGCCCAGCACCCAGTCTAGCAAATTATACCAATGGTCGTGAACGGGAGGAAGTTCCGGGACTTGCTCCGCGATGTGCCTCCACCCGAAGGCGTCCGGGCGTACTTTACGGTAAAACTCGATTAATTTGCTGTCGGGCTCGGGCGCGGTCAGGAAGGTGGTTGCCAGCCACACGGCGGTGGTCACAGCCACGGTGACCAAAATCGACTTGGCAAAGACGACGGGTTGCGACCCTTCAAAGTGAACCCAATTATGCAGCACCAAAGTGGTCAAGAGCGCCGCCGTCATCGAAGAGACCTCGGACCAGGCATTAATCCGCCACCAGTACCAGCGCAGCAGGTAAACGGCGCCGGTACCGGCCCCGATTCCCAGCAGCAATTCCCAGGCGCCCGCCACCGTGGTCATCACCAGTGATACGCCGGCCCCCAAAACGGCCAGGAACGCCGTCGAGAGCTTTGACGCGTGGACGTAATGACGCTCGTCGCGTCCGGGCGCCGCGAAGCGCCGGTAAAAGTCGTTCACGATGTAGGAAGAGCCCCAATTGAGCTGTGTGGCAATCGTGGACATGTAAGCCGCCAAAAAACCGGCCAGCATTAAGCCGCGCAACGCGTGCGGCAGGTAATCCACCCAGACTTTGATGTAGCCCACTTCCGGGTCTTTAAGGTGAGGATAGAGAATCACGGAAGCGAGCGCCGTCAAAATCCAGGGCCAGGGACGCACCGCGTAGTGAGCGATATTGAACCAGAGGGTCGCCCACAGAGAATGTTTCTCATCCTTAGCGCAGAAAATTCGTTGAGCGATGAAGCCGCCGCCACCCGGCTCCGCGCCCGGGTACCAGTTGGCCCACCAGTTCACCCCCAGGTAAACGCCGAACGTCAAAATGGGCATCCACGGTGAATGAAGATCCGGAACGAAGGAGAGGATGGAACCATGCCCACCCTGGGCGGCCCGCCGGGCGGCGTCGACCGCCACCAGTTTCTCCTTCATCGCCGCAATGCCTCCCACCGCCTCCACTCCGTAGTAAGCGAGCACCACGACCATGCTCATCATCAGGACAAATTGGAACAGGTCCGTCCAGAGCACGCCCCAGAGGCCTGAAATAAAGGTGTAAAAGCTGGTGACGGCGATAATGCCGAAGAGGATGACGACTGCCCAGAAGGTTGATACGCCCAGGGTCAATCCCAGGATTTTCTCCATGGCCAGATTGACCCAGCCCACGATCAGGCAATTCATCAGGATTCCAAAGTAGAGCGCCCGGAATCCCCGCAGGAAAGCAGCCGGCTTGCCGGAATACCGCAGCTCCACAACTTGCACGTCCGTATTTACCTCGGAGCGGCGCCAGAGCCGGGCGAAAAAGAACACCGTCATCATGCCGCTCAGCAGCAGGCTCCACCAGAGCCAGTTTCCGGCAATCCCTTGCGTCGCGACCAGGCCGGTCACCGCCAGGGGAGTATCCGCCGCAAACGTGGTGGCCACCATCGAGGTTCCCGCCAGCCACCAGGTTACTTCCCGCCCCGAGACAAAGAAATCATCGGTGCTGCTGCTGGCCTTCTTGCGGAAATAAAGACCGATCGCCAGGCTGAAAACAAAGTACGCTCCAACCACGATCCAATCGAGTCCGGTTAGTTTCATCTCTCACCCGAGGGAACGCCCTCGTTGACACAAGCCCCCGAGTTTATAGCAAAATGCTTGAAGCGGTTATTAAAATTGCGCATGGAGTGTTTTGGGTGATTCAAAGATCGCAAATCTGGTTTTTCCTTCTTTTTGTCTGGGTGGCCAATCTTCCGGCACGGGCGGCTGAGCGGCCCGGCTCGGGTCCGAATCAAGATTCGCGAATGCTGGTCAGCAGGCTTGCACCGTTGGCAGGAGATGTTCAGGCAGCGATACAGGCGGGCGACCTACCCGGAGCCGTCATCCTGATTGGGCACGACGGAAAGGTGGTTTACCGCCGGGCATTTGGGTATCAGCGCCTGGCGCCCAGGAAAGTCCCGATGCGTTTGGACACCATCTTCGATCTGGCCTCGGTTACAAAGGTTGTTGCCACCACAACCGCCGTGATGCAGCTCTTCGAGGAAGGGAAGATCCGTCTTGACGATCCGGTTTGCGACTACTGGCCGGAGTTCGCTGCAAATGGGAAGGAGGATATTACCGTCCGGGAAGTGCTGACGCACTATTCCGGCCTTCCGCCCGATCTGGACTTGGCCGCCCGCTGGTCGGGATATGACAAGGCCATGCAGATGATTATTGATACCAGTCCGGAATGGCCTCCTGGAACGCGTTTTGTGTACAGCGATATCGATTTTGAGACGCTGGGCGAGCTCGTTCGGCGCATTACCGGGGAACCGCTCGACGTTTACTGCCGGCAGCACATTTTCAAGCCACTGGGGATGAAGGAGACGATGTTCAATCCTCCCCCGGCGCTCCGCTGGCGCATCGCTCCCACTGACCATGAGTTCAAAACGCGAGGCAGGCTCCTTTGGGGGCAGGTGCAGGATCCCACCGCCCGGCGCATGGGCGGGGTCGCGGGGCACGCCGGCCTTTTCTCCGATGCCGAAGACCTCTCTATCTTTTGCCAGATGCTGCTGAACGGCGGAAGCTACCGCGGCGTCCGTATTCTAAGTCCCTTGACGGTTGAAAAGATGACCACCCCGCAATCGCCTCCGGATAAGATGGCGCTGAGAGGGTTGGGGTGGGATATCGCTTCGCCTTTTGCGTCAAATCGCGGCGCGCTGTTTCCGGTCGGTTCTTTCGGACACACAGGTTATACAGGCCCTTCGCTCTGGATTGATCCTGTCAGCAAAAGCTACGTAATTTTTTTGGCAAGCCGCCTCTATCCCGATGGGACCGGAAACGTGATCTCTTTGCGGTCGAAGATTGCCACCGTCGTTGCCGCAGCACTGGGGCCTCGATCGGCGCAGCAAGTCCTGGACAGCCGAAAGTCCCTGACCGGTTACTATGAGCTGATGCGCAGTTACCGGGTGAACGGGCTGCGAAACGGCAAGGTTCTTACCGGAATTGACGTTTTGGAGAGAAAAGACTTCGCCCCGCTCAGGGGCCTGCGCGTGGGGCTGATAACCAATCAGACGGGAGTGGACGGGGAAGGGAGGCGTGACATCGACCTCCTCTTCCATGCTCCGGGTGTCAAGCTGAAGGCCATTTTCAGCCCGGAACATGGGTTGTACGGCAAAGCCGACGCGGCGGTGGCCTCGACGACGGACCCCACAACCGGCTTGCCGGTTTACAGCCTCTATGGAAAGCACCGTCGCCCCGACGATCAGATGCTTACCGGACTCGACGCTTTGGTGTTCGATATTCAGGCCGCCGGCGTGCGCTTCTACACCTACACCACGACGCTTGGCTACGCCATGGAAGCCGCCGCGAAGAAAGGCATGGCCTTTTACGTCCTGGACCGGCCCGATCCACTGGGGGGATCGATTGTCGAGGGACCCGTTTTAGATTCTGACTTACGCTCCTTTGTGGGCTACTATCCGCTGCCGATTCGCTACGGAATGACGGTGGGTGAGCTGGCTGAAATGTACAACCAACAGGAGAGGCTGGGGCTAAGGCTCCACATCATCAAGATGCAAGGCTGGCGCCGCAGCGATTGGTACGACGAAACAGGCCTGGCGTGGATCAATCCCTCTCCCAATCTTCGCTCCCTTACGGAATCGATCCTTTATCCGGGTGTTGCCATGGTGGAAGGTTCAAACGTCAGCGTGGGACGCGGGACGGACACGCCTTTCGAGCTGCTGGGCGCGCCTTGGATCAACGGGAAGACTCTCGCCGACTATCTGAACTCACGGAGGATTCAAGGGGTGCGCTTTATCCCCACGGACTTTACCCCACGCAGCAGCGCCTTTGCGGGACAGGTCTGCCACGGCGTTCAGATCTTTCTTGTGGACCGGCAGGCTTTGGACACTCCGGAACTGGGCGTCGAATTAGCCTCCGCGCTGAACCAGCTTTACCCGAAAACCTTCGAGCTGGACAAAACGCTTCCTCTGATCGGGGCGCGATGGGTCCTCAAGGACATCCGCGACGGCGTCGACCCGAAGCGGATTGAATACTTATGGCAGGGACAACTTCAAAAGTTTCGTGGTCTCCGGAAAACGTATTTACTATACTAAGAGAAGAGTTGAAAGAATGCGGAGGGCGCCGCGGTTTTTATGTGGCGCCGCAAAGAATGATATTCTCTGATGCCCCAAGCCCTACACCGGCTGACCGGGGACCCAATCAAGAAGGGAATCTAATGAAAGAGACTCGAAATCTGGTCGTTGTCCTGGCTGTCGCAATCGCCACACTGCTGGGGCTCTCCTCCGCTTTTGCAAGAAGGAGCAAGACGACGGTCAATCCTGACGATCCAACTTACCAGCTTTATCAGCTTTTGAACAACTCGTACGGCGGGAAACTTAAGGATTTCTATCTGCTCGCGAATGTTCATGACAACCCGCAAAAGCCCGGGAGCCAACTCCAGCGCGTGCTGCGGGTTGACTACGACGAGACCTACTTCTTCGGCCGGCTTCGGATTCAGGTGCGCAACGTGGATAAGCTGACACCAGCGCAGCTAAAGACCTACGATGCCAAGCAGATCTATCATTTCGCCGGGCAGGATGAAGAGGAATTTGAGAAGATTGATCCCGGACCCTTGGGGCAAAAGGGCGACCTTTACCTGAAAGCGACCAGTGCGGGGCCCTTGGCCCCGTCTCCGTTGACGGCGGAAGTTAGCAGCCAATACGATTCATTAATTACGAAATACATCATTCCAGCTTTGAAAAAGTAATTTTGGCCGCCGGGCCTTTTCCCGGCGGCTTCAAGGGCCCCTGTTTTCCTCCGCTCCTCAGTACGCCTGCGCCCAAAGATGCTGAAACTCTTTTTCATAGCGGCTTGCGATTTCCGGATCAGAAATAAAAATCGCGTTCTCATAATTATAGCTGTTGGCGCTGGTGGTCCAGTTAAAGCTTCCGGTCTCGACGCTCTGGGCGTCAAAGACGGCGAATTTGTTGTGCATGAGCGACCGGCGGCCCTTGAACCCTTTGCTCAGGCGGACTGAAATTCCTTGCGAGCGAAGGTAGTTCGTTTCGGAATGGGAATCTCGCGCTTGTTCCTCGTCACTGACCACACGCACCCGAACTCCCCGCTGATGCGCGGCTTCAATGGCGGCGGTGATGTCCGGTTGGGTAATGCTGTATACCGCGATGTCCAGGGAATGCTGGGTATGATTCATGGCGGCGATCAAACGGTCCGCGATTCGATCGCGGTCGGAAAAGTAAGGGCCATCGACGCGCAGCGAGCCGGAAGCAACCGCGGGTGCAGCGGCGTGATGGCCGGTCTGTCTTAGCCCGCCGGTTGGAGAGTAGAGGCAGTAGGCGAGGACCGCAACAAGG